>NZ_JBSFYC010000049.1:0-57792 GCF_053595675.1 Streptomyces sp. NPDC002446
AGGACCCGGGCGAAGAGCAGCTCGTTCCAGCTGAAGATGAAGGAGATCAGGGCGGTTGCGGCGATGCCCGGCATGGCGACCGGGGCGACGATACGGAGCAGGGTGGTGTGCAGCCCCGCCCCGTCGATCGACGCGGCCTCCAGCATCTCGACCGGGACCTCGTTGAGGAACGACCGCATCATCCACACCGCGATCGGCAGGTTCATCGAGGTGTAGAGGATGACCAGCAGCCAGATGTTGTCGAGCATCCCGGTGTTCTGCGCGACGAGGTAGATCGGCAGCAGCCCGGCCACCAGCGGCAGCATCTTCGTGGAGAGGAAGAAGAACATCACATCGCTCCACTTGCGCACCGGCTTGATCGACAGCGCGTACGCGGCGGGTACGGCCAGCGCCAGTACCAGCAGCGTGGAGACGACCGAGGCGGTCAGCGAGTTGATCAGCGGCGGCCAGGGGCTGACGCCGGTGCCCGCGCCGAAGAACTCGCGGTAGCCGTCCAGGGTGAGGGAGGCACCCACGCTCGGCGGATTGCTCGCCGCGTCCGTCTCGCTGTGGAACGACGTCAGCGCCATCCAGGCGACGGGCAGGAAGAAGGCGATGCCGCACAGCCAGGCCACCAGGCCCAGCAGGCTGCCGGCGCGCCGCCGGCGCGGGGTCGGGGGTGCGCTGCTCATCGGGTGACCTCCTCGCGCAGCAGGGACGAGACGGTGCGCAGCGCGAAGGTGGCCACGACCAGCGAACACAGCACCACGACGACGCCCTGTGCGGACGCCCGTCCGTAGTCGTGGGCCTGGTAGAAGGTCTGGTAGATGGTGTAGGGGAGGTTGGCGGTGCCGAGGCCGCCGGAGGTGATGGTGAACACCGCGTCGAAGTTCTGGACGACGTAGACGGTGCCCAGCAGCGCGGCCAGTTCGAGGTAGCGGCGCAGATGCGGCAGCGTCAGATAGCGGAAGATGTCGAAGGCACAGGCGCCGTCCATCCGGGCCGCCTCGATCGCGTCCGTCGCCCGGCTCTGCAGCCCGGCCAGCAGGATCAGCATCATGAACGGCGTCCACTGCCAGATCAGCGACACCTCCACCGCGGCCAGCGGCGAGTCGGTCATCCAGTCCGGCTGCGGCGGGTGGTCGCTGCCGAACAGGCCCCATATCCACGTCAGCGCGCCGTTGAGCAGCCCGTACGAGGCGTTGTACAGGGCGTGCTTCCACAGCAGCGCGGACGCGACGGGCACCACCAGGAACGGGGTGATGAGCAGGGTGCGGACGATGCCGCGGCCGCGGAAGCCGCGGTCGAGCAGCAGCGCGAGGCCCAGCCCCAGCAGCAGGCTGACCAGCACCACGGTCACCGTCAGCACCACCGTCGTGAGGACCGAGGAGCGCATCGCGGGGTCCGTGAAGACGGCCACGTAGTTGTCGAAGGCGGCGAAGCCGCGGTTGTCGGGCGCCAGCGCGTTCCACCGGGTGAAGGAGATCACCACGGTGGCCACGAACGGCAGTTGGGTCACGACGATCAGGAAGACCAGCGCGGGCAGCAGCGGAGCCCGCCGGGCCCAGTCCCTGGCCCGCTGCGCCCGCCGGGCGCGGGCCGGCTGCCTGCCGGAGGCCGGGACGGTGCCCTGGCCGTGGGGGACGCGCCGGGTCGGCTCAGCGGCTGTGGTAGGCATCCGACACCTCCTGCGCCAGCCGCTGGCTCTTCTCCAGGGCCTCGGAAACGCTCTGCTTGCCGGCGATCGCCGAGCTCACTTCCTGGGAGACCTTGGTGCCCAGGTCGGCGAACTCGGGGACACCGACGAACTGGATACCGGGGGCCGGACGCGGCTGCACACCCGGGTCGTCGGGCCGGGCCGAGCTGATCGCGTCCTTGGTCGCCTGGGCGAACGCTCCGGACTCCCGGAGGTACTGCGGGTTCTGGTAGGTGGACGCCCGCTTGCCCGCGGGCACGCTGGCCCAGCCCAGCTTGCGGCCCACCAGCTGCTCGTACTCCTTGCTGGAGGCCCAGCTGATGAACTTCCAGGCCGCGTCCTGGTTCTTACTGGCCTTCTGCACGCCCCAGGCCCAGGTGTACAGCCAGCCGGAGCTGGGCGTCTTGACGACCGGCGCCGGCGCGTAGCCGACCTTCCCGGCGACCTTGGAGTCGGCGCCCTCCAGGGAGCCGGCGCCGGCGGTCGCGTCGTACCACATGGCGACCTTGCCCTGCTGCATGTCGTTGAGGCACTCGGTGTAGCCGGCCTGGGGGGCGCCCGCCTCACCGTGCTTGCGGACCAGATCGACGTAGAACCGGGTGGCCTCGGTGAACTCCGGGCTGTCGAGCCGCGCCTTCCAGTCCTCGGTGAACCAGGTGCCGCCGAAGGTGTTGACGACCGTGGACAACGGGGCGATCACCTGGCCCCAGCCGGGCTGGCCGCGCAGGCAGATGCCCTTCATGTCCTTGCGGAAGCCGTCCAGCTTGGCGGCCATGGAGGCGACCTGCTGCCAGGTCGGCCGCTTGGGCATGGCCAGCCCGGCGGCCTTGAACAGGTCCTTGCGGTACATCAGGAACGACGACTCGCCGTAGAAGGGCTGCGCGTACATCTTGCCGTCGACGGCGGTGAGGGACTTGCGGAGCGGCGCGAGGATGTCCTTCTGGTCGAACTTGGGGTCCTTGGAGGCCTGTTCGCCGAGCGGGGCGAGCCATCCGTTGAGGGCGTACATCGGCGTCTCGTAGTTGCTGAGGCTGGCCACGTCGTACTGCCCGGCCTGGCTGGAGAAGTCCTGGCTCATCTTGTCGCGCAGGTCGTCCTCCGGCAGCACGGTGTAGTTCACCTTGATGCCGGTCTCCTTGGTGAAGTGCTCGGCGGTGAGCTTCTGCAGATCCACCATCTGCGGGTTGTTGACCATCAGGACGTTGAGGGTGTCCTTGCCGGTATTGCCGACATCCCCCGCGCCCCGGTAGCAGCCGCCCGCCGCCAGGACCACCGCCAGGGCCACGGCGGTGTGCCGTCCGGCGCGGCCGGGGCGTCCTCGGTCGGCTGTTCCGCGGCGTCGTGCTCTCACGACTGGCACCTTTCCAGGAAAGAGCCCGCCCCACGGTCAGCGGCGCGCCTGTTCGCGGTCTCAGAGGAGGCTCTCGGCCACCTTGGCATCGGTGACGACGCCGTGGAAGAGACCGGTCTTCAGCGCCGCCGAGGTGGCGGTCGCCCGTGCGATGCCGTCGGCCAGGAGAAGCACCTCGGGCACCTTGCGCAGTTCGTCGAAGCTGATGGCGATCACCCGTTCGGTGAGTTCGGGGACGATGATCTGCCCTTCCGCGTCGAGCAGATGGCCGGCGACCTCGGCGCGGACTCCCCGTCGCCGGTAGTCCTCGCGTTCGGCGTCGCCGAGCGCGTCGTAGATGGTGGAGAGCCCCGGCCCCCAGCCTCCTACGGTGACGACGGCCTTGGTGACCTGGCTGAAGCGGCTGACCGCATCGACGACGCCGGGCTGTTCGCGCAGCATGCGGGCCGCGGTCGCATCGGGCAGCAGCAGAGGCGCGTAGATGGGGTAGACGACGCCCCGCGAAATGGTGGCGGCCCGGCGCACCGCCTCCACCGCCGTCGCGTTCACCGGACGCAGCGGGGTCACCCCGCACAGCTGGACGACCGTGCAGTGGGCGAGGGTGGTCAGGCCGAGGCCGACGGCCTCGATCTCGGGACCCCAGACGAGGCCCAGGACGTCGTCCTCGGTGACGATCTCGGCCAGCAGGTCGGCGGCGACCGCGCCGAGTCGGCGGGTGGCCTGGACCGTGTCGTCCGGGACCTCCTGGCGGGAGTCGATGACGATGGCGTGCCGCAGGCCGTACCGCGTGCGCAGGGCGTCGGAGAGGGAGGCGTCGAGTTCGGCGGGCAGGCGTATCTCCAGCCGGATCAGGCCGTCGCGGAGGGCCGACTCCAGCGTCCTGGCCACCTTGAACCGGCTGATGCCGAACTCCTCCGCGATCTCCATCTTGGATTTGCCCTCCAGGTAGAACCTCCGGGCCATCGCGGCGGTCCGCACCAGGTACTCCGGGCCGGTGTGGTGTGTACGCATGGCAGCCCGCCCTCTCTGGACGCGTTCTGGGCGCTGCGCGCTAGTGCTCGAATGAGCTAGTACGTCTCATATGCGCCTTTTTCCCATTAAAGCTTCCCGGAGGTCGCTGTCAACGCCCCCGCCGGCTGCCGCTCCTCAGGGCGCGCGACGACGTCCGCACCCGGTCCCCCGCGCGCCCCGGACGTCTTCATGCACAGCACGAGGACGGTGCTGAGCAGATGCAGGGCGGCGTAGATCCACATGACTCCCCCGATGCCGATCGACCCGATGAAGAGCGTGCCGATCAGCGGGCCGAAGGCCATGCTGGCGCCGGCGCCCAGCGTGTAGGCCGACATGATCTGGCCCTTGCGCTCGGGGGCCTGCGAGGTCATCAGCGGAGGCAGCGGGACGTATCCGGCCATGCCCACGCCCAGTGCGCCCGCGGCGATGGCGACGAACAGGAAGTCGTGGCCCGCGGCCTCGGGTACGTAGTACAGCGCCAGACAGGCGACGGCCGAGACCGCCCCGCCGAGCCAGGCGACGGTCTTGCGCCGGCTCCAGCGGTCGCCGAGCGCGCCGAAGAGCACCACGCAGGCGAGGTTGCTGACCATCATGACGATCAGCAGCGAGGCCCACTCCTGTGCGCTGAAGCCGACCTGGTCGACGAGGTAGAGCGGGAGGAAGACCCACACGCCGAACTGCGAGGTGGTGTTGATGAGCCGGACGACCGCGCCCATGCCGACGCGCGGCTTGGCGAACATGACGGTGAAGCAGCCCATGAAGGTGCGCGTCAGACCGACCCGCTCCGGTCCCCTGGACAGGCCCTGGAATCCGGTGCGTTCCCGCAGCAGGAGCAGGACGACCAGGGCTCCGGCCACGATCATCGCGAGCGACACCCACAGCGTGGCGTAGAAGCCGATCGCGGGCTTGAGGAGCGAGACCAGGGCCGAGCCGAGAACCGGGTAGCCCATGGTGAAGCAGAACCAGAACCAGCCGAGCGCCTTGCCGAGCTGCCGTTCCGGGGCGCCCGCCATGATCCAGACCATGAATCCGTAGGCGAAGAGCGGATATCCGAAGCCGCGCAGGCCGTAGGTGAGGAGGATCAGCGCGTAGGAGTGGGCGGGTACGGCGACCGCGAGCATCAGGGCGTGGCAGACCACCCAGCAGGCGGCGCCGGTCATCATCACCCGGCGCGGCCCCCACAGGTCGCAGAGGCCGCCCGCCAGGAAGGCGCCCACCGCGGCGGTGACGCCGTACACGGTGAAGATGACGCCGACGCCCGCCTCCGCGAAGCCCAGGTCGGTCTTGAAGTACGCGGGCAGGTAGCTGGTCTCCACTCCGTCGCCGATCATGAAGAGCAGAACGCCGATATAGCCCCATATGAGGGCCCGGGGCATCCCGAGGACGACGGGGCGGGGCAGCGACGGATCGCGCTGTTGGGGTGTGCGCAGCACGGCGGGAACCTCCTGAGGGGCCGGGCGATCGCCCGGGAGACGTGCATCAGACTGAACAACCTCACAGAGAATTTCAAGAGCTTCACATAAAGTGTGTGATGTTCTAGGGTGAGAGCACGGCGGAGGTCCGCCGTGGAAACGAGCGGGGGTGCCCACGATGCGAGCGAGTCGCGGCTCCGAGGCCGAGGTCGAGGAGCGCCGCCAAGCGGTGCTGCGCCATGTCGCCCAGGAAGGCGAGATCCGGATCGCCGACCTCGCCGGGCGCATGCACGTCAGCGTGATGACCATGCACCGGGACCTGGACAACCTCCATGAGCGCCAGTTGCTGCGCAAGGGACGCGGAGTGGCGACGGCCTTCTCCAACGTCGCCATGGAGAGCGCGCTGCGCTTCCGGGAGAACGCCAATGTCGCGGTCAAGACCGCCATCGCGGACGCGCTCGTGGAGGAGGTCTCCCCCGGCGACACGGTGCTGATCGACTGCGGCTCCACGCTCTTCCCGCTGGCCCGCCGGCTCGCCGCCGTCGACGGGATCCGCGTGATCACCAACTCGCTGCGCGTCACCTACCTCCTGGCTGCCTCACCGGCCGAGGTGACGCTGCTCGGTGACCGCTTCTACGAGGACTTCGAGTCCTGCGCCGGTCCGCAGACCCGGCGGCAGCTGCAGGACATCCGCGCCACCGTCGCCTTCGTCACCGCCACATCGATAAGCGGTGGCCGCCTCTTCCACCCGGTGCGCGAGTACGCGGACAACAAGCAGGCCTATCTGCAGGCCGCCGACCGCGCCGTACTCGCCGTCGACCACAGCAAGTTCGGCCGCACCGCCACCTATCCGTACGGCGATGTCGGCGGCTACGACCTGCTGGTCACCGACGCCGACACCCCGGAGAGCGAACTGAAGCCCGTGCGGGACCTCGGCGTCGAGGTCCGCACCGTCGATCCCCACGGCTGAGCCGCCCCGAGCCGGACCGAGGCTCCCCCGCACCCCGAGCGCACCCCCGAGAAAGGCCCCCGCCCATGCGTGCTGTCGTCATCCACACCCCCGGGAACTACGAGGTCACCACCGTCGACGACCCCACCCCGGGCCCCGGCGAGGTCATCGTCGCACCCGCCGCGGTGGGCATCTGCGGCACCGATGTGCACATCGTCCAGGGGGAGTTCGCGCCCACCCCGTACCCGATCATTCCCGGCCATGAGTTCACCGGCGAGATCGTCGCCCTGGGGGCCGGAGTGACCGGGCTGCGCACCGGGGAGCAGGTCGCCGTCGACCCGTCGCTGTTCTGCGGCGCCTGTCACTACTGCTCGATCGGGCGCGGCAACCTGTGCGAGAACTGGGGCGCGATCGGCGACACCGTGGACGGCGCGATGGCCGAGTACGTCAAGGTGCCGGCCGCCAACTGCTACCGGCTGCCCGAGAGCGTCGACGTCACACAGGGAACCCTGATCGAGCCGCTGTCCTGCGCGGTACGCGGCTTCGACGTCCTGCCGCGGCGACTGGGCGACCACTACCTCATCTACGGCGCGGGCACCATGGGCCTGATGATGCTTCAGCTGGCCAAGGCCGCCGGTGCGGCGTCCCTCTCGGTCGTGGACATCAACAAGGACCGGCTGGCGGTCGCCGAACGGCTCGGCGCGGACGCCACCGCGGCGAGCGCCGCGGATCTGGACCGGCCGCAGGGCTGGGAGACCGTCATCGACTGCACCGGCGTCATCCCCGTCATCGAGGACGGCCTCAGCCGGGTGCGCCGCGGTGGCACCTTCCAGCAGTTCGGCGTCGCACCCTCCGCCGCCAAGGCGTCCTTCTCCCCGTTCGGCGTGTACAACGACGAGATCACCATCGTCGGATCGATGGCCGTCCTGCACAGCTTCGGCCGCGCGGTGGACCTGATGGCGAAGGGGGTCATCGACGCCGACACGATGATCACCCACAGCTTCGGGCTGGACGACTTCTCCGCCGCCCTGCAGACGTTCCGCGACGGCTCCGGCCGCAAGATCCAGCTCCGCCCGCAGGCCTGAACTCCCTTCCCCTCTCGTCCCGTTGCACGGAAGCGACATCGTCATGCCCACAGTTGCCGGGGTGGACTCCTCTACCCAGTCCTGCAAGGTCGTCGTCTGCGACGCCACCACCGGAGAGGTCCTGCACCGGGACCGCGCCACCCATCCCGACGGCACCGAGGTCGCCCCCGAGGCCTGGTGGCGGGCGCTCCTCGAAGCGGGCAACGGCCTGCTGGAGAAGGTGGACGCCCTCGCGGTCGCGGGCCAGCAGCACGGTCTGGTGGCCCTGGACGCGGCCGGCCGGCCGGTACGCGATGCGCTGCTGTGGAACGACACCCGCTCCGCACAGGCCGCCGCCGATCTCGTCGACGAACTCGGCGGGCCGGACAAATGGGCCCAGGCGGTCGGCACCGTACCGGTCGCGGCCATCACCGTCGCCAAACTGCGCTGGCTGGCCGAGCACGAACCGCGCCTCGCCGACCGTACCGAGCGGGTGCTGCTGCCGCACGACTGGCTGACCTGGCAGCTGTGCGGCGGCCCCGGCACCCGCGCCGAGCCCGTCACCGACCGGGGCGACGCCTCGGGTACGGGCTACTGGTCACCGGCCGAGGGCACCTACCGCCACGATCTGCTCGCCCTCGCCTTCGGCGACCGCGCTCCCGAACTGCCGCGGGTGCTCGGCCCGTACGAGGCGGCGGGCCGTACGCCGCACGGCGCCCTGGTGGCGGCGGGCACCGGCGACAACATGGGCGCGGCCCTGGGACTGGGCATCCAACCGGGCGATGTGGTGATCTCGCTGGGCACCAGCGGCACCGCCTTCGCCCTCTCCGAGCACCCGGTCGGCGACCCGAGCGGTGCCGTCGCCGGCTTCGCGGACGCCACCGGCCGCTTCCTGCCGCTGGTCTGCACCCTCAACGCCGCCCGGGTCCTCAGCTCCACCGCCCGCATGCTCGGCATCACCCTCGACGACCTCGACCCGCTGGCCCGCGGTGCCGAGCCCGGCGCCGGCGGCCTGGTCCTGCTCCCCTACCTCGGGGGCGAGCGCACCCCCAACCTCCCCGAGGCCGCGGGCAGTCTGATGGGCATGCGCAAGGCGAACATGCACCCGCCGAACCTCGCCCGTGCGGCCGTCGAAGGCATGCTGTGCAACATGGCCGACGCCCTCGACCGGCTGCGCGCCCAGGACGTCAGCGCCCGCCGCGTCCTGATCATCGGAGGCGCCGCCAAGGCTCCCGTGGTCGGCGAGATCGCCGCCGAGATCTTCGGCACCCCGGTCACCGTGCCCGCACCCGAGGAGTACGTCGCCCTGGGCGCCGCCCGGCAGGCCGCCTGGGCCCTGGCGGGCACACCCGAGCCACCGCACTGGCCACTCGCCGCCGCCCGGCAGATTCCCGCGCCCGCGGACGGTTCGACCGGCCGCCGCATCCGTGAGGCCTACGCCGACGCGAGGTCGCTGGTGTACGGGTGACACCGGCGGCGTCCTGCCGGGCTACCCCGGGCGGCTGGCGGTGACCAGCCTGGCGGTGCTGCGCAGTCGCACCGCTCCGTCCGCTTCGTGAGCGCGCAGGACGTCGATGAGCGTGCGGCGGGCACGGTCCTGGACGTCCGGTCCGACCTGGGCGGCCAGGTGACGTCCGGGGCCGGAGTCCAGCAGCAGGGCGGCCGCGTCGGCGGCGTCCTGCCCCCACGTCCCGTACGCCTCCACGTCCGCCGACGCGATGTCCGTGTACCCGGCGGCGGCCAGCAGCTCGTGGGCGGTGTCCGGGTCCGCCAGGGAGAACATGCCCGGGCCCCCGGGCGCACCGAAGCCGCCCATGGGCAGGAGGTCGCGCAAGGCGGCGATGGCCTGCAGCCACTCGTTGCGCTCGGCCCGCGTGGCGCAGACGAACGCCAGCCGGCCACCGGGGCGCAGGGCCCGTCCGATGTTGGCGAAGGCGGCGACGGGGTCGGCGAAGAACATCACTCCGAAGCGGCTGATCATCACGTCGAAGGCGCCCGGCTCGAAGGGGTGGACCTGTGCGTCGCCCTGCTCGAAGGTCGCGTTGCCCACGTCTTCGCGCCGTGCGGTCTCGCGGGCGCGCGCCAGCATCGGGGCGGAGAGGTCCAGGCCCAGGGCCCGGCCGCGGCCGGCCCGGCGGGCGGCCAGCCGGGTCGTGCACCCGGCCCCGCAGCCGATGTCCAGTACGCGGTCGTGCTCCGTGATCGCGGCCGCGGCGAGCAGGGGTGCGTTGAAGCCCTCGTTCACGGCGTCCCAGCGGTCCTGGTTCCGGGCCCAGTGGGTGCCCTCGTAGCCGTTCCACGCCTGAGCCTGTTCGGTGTTGACGAGGTGTTGCATCAGGTGCCTCCTGCCGTCACGGTGGTTGCGCGCTTAGAATGGGCGCTCGCCCAAACAGTATGGGCAAGCGCCCATACTGGCAATGCCCCTATGCCCGTACGCCCCATGTCCAGCGCCATCGGAGAGGCCCTATGTCACCACGTGGAGTAGCGATCCCCGACCTTCGCGAGCGGCTGTTCGCCGCCGCGGAGCGGGTCCTGGCGCGCGAGGGACCGGCCGCGCTGACCAGCAGGGCGATCACCGGTGAGGCGGGCTGCGCCAAGGGCCTGCTGCACGCCCACTTCGACGGGCTGGACGAGTTCGTCGCCGAGCTGGTCCTGGACCGCTTCGCGCGGACCGCGCAAGAGGCGGCGGAGCTCCCCGGGCGAGCCGGCAGCGCCACCGTGGCCGACAACCTCGTCACGGTCGCGCTCGCGCTGCTGAACTCCCTGGAACCCACCGTCATCGGCCTGGCCATGACGCGCCCCGGCGCCTCCCTCCGGGTGCGTCAGGCGCTGGAGGCCGGCGCGCCGGGCTTCACGGCGATGCAGGACGCGATCGCCGAGTACCTGGACGCCGAACGGCGACTGGGGCGCCTCGCGGACGGCACCGACACCACGACCGTCGCGCTCGCACTCGTCGGCACCCTCCACCACCTCCTGATGACCGGCTGGGCCGGCACTCCGGATCCCCGCGGGCAGGCCGAGCGGCTGGTCGCGCTGCTCATCGGAGAAGGGGTTCGGTAAGGGGTCGCGGTACGCGCCGCCGTCTGACCGGCCCGCCCGCCTCCGTCAGTGGTAGGCGTGGACCACGGCGTGGCCCTTGCCGCGGCCGATCATCCATTTGTTGAGGGGAGTGGTGATCAGGAACGCGATCCCGAACCCGCCGAGGAGAGCCGCCCAGAACAGGCCGTCCGAGAGATGGGCGTCCATGGCTCCGGGGACGAGCGCGATGATGCCGTTGTCCACCAGCTCCATGACCGCGATGGACACGGTGTCCGCGGCGAGGGCGACGCTGACGGCGGCTTTCAGGCCCAGCCCGGCCCTGCGCACCGAGTACAGGGTGAACGAGTAGCCGAAGAGGAATGCCAGCGCGATCGCCAGAAGCATGGTGGGGACGTTGTCCCAGACCAGCGCGGTGCCGATGACCATGCCCAGGATCTCACCGATCGCGCAGCCGGTCAGGCAGTGCGCCGTGGCCCGCGCCGCCGTGCCCCAAGAGGCGTGGTCCATGTGAGCCATGCGCGTGCCCCCTCTCCTCACTCCAGTGTGGGTCCGGCACCGTGTTCCGGCACACCACGGCCGGCAGGACGTGGTCGAGTTGCTCAGCGGCAGCGCCGCCTGCGGCCGAAGTCAGCCGTCCTGGCGGATGGTCCCGTCCTCGGCCATCGCCGGGTGGATCTTCGACGGGCCGTAGTCGTCCCGGTCCGAGGGCCGCGGCGGCTCGGGACCATCAGGACCGTAACGGACCATCCGCTCCACACGGCAGATCCGGAACAGCCTGTCACCCACCTGCACTTCGTCGCAGTGCCCGGTGGCCCTGAACTCCTCGGCCGCCCGCGCGAATTGCGCTCGCGCACGGTCGTGCGCATCGTGCAGGAGGGGCCGGAATTCCGTCATACCGTCGAAGAGCAGCCGCCGCGCATCGTGCGGTGTCGGCATCAGCGCCCCTCGCGGCCGCCACCCTCGGCCGTTTCGTTCCACCACACCGAAACCGACGGGAAGGAGCACCACGTCCGGATGGGTCGTGCGCGCCCGTTCGGAATCCTCGCGGACATCGGCGGGAAAGTGCGAGCCGGAGTAGGCGAAGCCCCGCAATGCCGGCTTCATGGCGTCGGCCGTCGCGCTGTGTTCGTGGCCGGGGTCAAGGACAAAGTCCAGGTCCGGTGAGGGCGTTTCGCACCGGCCGTCCCACGACCTGTCGGCCGGTTCCGGATCCGTGGGCCGCGGCGGCTCCAGTCCGTTCTCGCACCTGCGCGCGAACTCGTCCCCGCGTACGATCCGGTAGCGCACCCCGAGGACCGTCAGCTCATTGACCGGTTCGCGTTCGAGCACCGCCACCGCGGCCAGCAATTCACGCCGCACACCGGGGTCGTCCGTATCGTCCTTCGCTTTGCACCACAGCAGGGAATTCAGACCGTCGCGGACTTCTTGGGGTGTGTCACTCGTTAAGGGTCTTTCCAGTCTCCACGGCGCTGCCGTTCCGGGGCCCTGCGCGGCGAGGCCGAAGGCCGGGCCTCGCAGAGTGAGTTGCGGATAGCGGTGAGCGCCGGCCTCGCTGGCCCTTTCGGCCGGATGGCCTCGACGCACCGAACCGTCGTGGAACCGCTCGATCTGTTGCTTCCCGTCATCAGCCATAGGCACATTGTTGTGTCCGTACGGCAGAAACCCCGCCCGAACGCCCCAAGTGATCAGAGCCCGCCGTCGGCCGGAGCAGAAACATCGGGCGTGACCAGCCCCTCACCGGCCACGATCGAGTGCGGTCGGCCGGGGCATCGGCGGTGCCGCATTAGCTGTGCCGCACGTTCTCCCAAGCCCAGTCGACGACGGCGGTCACGGCCTCACGGGCATATCCCCGGCCCCAGTGTTCGGGAAGGAATCCATAGGACACCTCCCGTCGGCCGTCGAAGCGAGAAGTCTGATCGATCAGCACGAAGCCCAGGACGGTCGCGTCCTCTCGTGCCGTCACGGCGAACAGGTTGCGGCGGCCCGCGAAATGCTGCTGATAGGCGGAGAGCTCATGTTCGGCCACCGGACCCCCGAGGAACCGCCGGACCTCGACGTCCGTCCAGAGCCGGGTGAACGCCTTCACGTCCGCTCGCTGTGCGGAATGCCTTTTCGGCCAGGCTCTTTCCGAAACGGATATCCTCCAGCTCCGTTATCGACGGCTCGTTCCGAGGAGGCGCCCCCGTGGCCGTTGTTCCCCCGCGTCGTCTGGCTCTTCTCGGAGGTGGCTTCTCCACCGACGAGGACGGCCTGCTGGACGACTGGATGCTCGGCCAGGCGCGCACGTCCCGGCCCAGGGTGTGCTTTGTGCCCACCGCCAGCGGAGACGCCCCCGGCTATGTCGAGCGGTTTCTCGCCGCGTTCCGGTCGCGCGACTGTGTGCCCTCCGTCCTGCCCTTGTTCCGGCGGGAGCTGGACGACGACGCCCTGCGCACGTTCCTGCTCTCCCAGGACGTCGTCTACGTCGGTGGCGGCAACACCGCGAACCTGCTGGCGGTCTGGCGCACACACGGCGTGGACCGGCTGCTGTGCGAGGCCTACGACCGCGGAACCCTGTTGTGCGGGATCAGCGCCGGCGCCAACTGCTGGGCGGCGGGCTCCCATACCGACTCCTTCGGGCCGCTGACGTTTCTGCCGGACGGGCTGGGTCTGCTTCCCGGCTCCGTCTGCCCGCACTACGACAGCGAGCCGGGCCGCCGCGCCTCCTACCAGGAGGCCGTGGCGAGCGGCGCGCTTCCGGCCGGGTGGGCGCTGGAGGACGGCGTCGGAGCCCTGTTCTCGGACGGCGGCCTGACGGAGACGGTCACCCGCGTTCCGGGGGTCCGCCTGTACCGGGTGGAGCCGGACGGGCCGAGCGGAACCCGCGAGCGGGCAGTGCCGAGCCGTCTGCTCACCGAGGGGGCGTAAGGCGCCGCGGACCCGGCCGCGCCGTTCGGCCGCGGCCGGGCGCCGAGCCGTCAGGCGGGCGGCCGGGGCGCGGACAGGACGGCCCGGGCGAGCTCCTCCGCGTACGCGGCAGGCAGCTGGCCCGGACGGAACAGGATGCGGTACATCATCGGCGCCACCACGTGGTCGATGACCTCGTCGACGGCGGGAGCGGTTTCGCCGCGTGCGGTCGCGCGGGCCAGGATGACCTCGATCTGGTCGGCGGCATAGGCCGAGCACCGCCCGGCGTTGCTGCCGTCCGGGTCTCCGAGCAGCGCATCGCGGATGTACGCGCGCCCCGGCTGCGAGGCCATCTCTTCGAGGAACTGCCGGGCCCAGGAGGTCAGATCGGCCCGGAGGTCCCCGTGGTCGGCCGGCGGCTCCTCGGGCCGCAGGCGTTCGACCGCCACGTCCGACAGCAGCTCCTGGAGGTCGCCCCAGCGACGGTAGATCGTGGACGGGGTGACCCCCGCACGGGCCGCGACCGCCGGCACGGTCAGCGCCGCACGGCCCTGCTCGGCTTCGAGTTCCCGCACGGCGGCGTGCACGGAGGCCTGGACGCGGGCACTGCGTCCGCCGGGACGGGCCATGGGCTTGGGACTCATAGCGCCACCTTAACGCGAATTTATTGCGTCTAGGGTGAGGGGGAGGTGCCCGGGAGGCCTGCCGGCGCCACTTCGCCGACCTGGCCGCGAGCGGTCTCGTACGCGTGGCCGACCCGCAGCACCGTCGCTTCGTCCAGCGGCCGCCCGATCAGCTGCATACCGATGGGCAGCTCCGCTTGGCCCCGCCCGACCGGGAGGCTCAGGGACGGCATACCGGTGATGTTCGCCGGGGCACAGAGGCGGACATAGGCGTCGGAGACGCTCTCGGTGGCGCCGTCCGGCCAGACGACGGTCTCCTGGTCGCTCCTCGCGGCCGTCATCGGCACCGTGGGCGCCGCGAGCACATCGATCCGGTCGAACATGTCGCTCCAGGCCTGCCGCATGAGCGCCCGCGAGCGCTGGGCCCGCAGATAGTCGCCCGCCGACACCAGCTCACCGGCCTTCAGGAGGACCCGCACGTCCGGCCCGTACAGCTCGGGGACCGACCGCAGCGTGCGCTCGTGGTACGCGGTGGCCTCGGGGACCATCAGTCCCCAGTGCGTCGCCTGGAGGTAGCGCGTCATGGGGATCTCGACGTCGACGAGTTCGGCCCCGATGTCCGCCAGCCGGGCGAGGGCGCGGCGCACCGCCGCCTCGACCTCGGGAGCGACCCGGTCGAAGTAGTGGTTGACCGGCACCCCGATCCGCAGCCCCGTCAGGTCCTGGCCCTCGTGGGGCTCGTAGCCGTCCTTCGCCGCCAGTACGGACAGGACCAGTGCCGCGTCCTGCACCGTACGGGTGAGGGGGCCGACGTGGTCCAGGGACCAGGACAGCGCGGTGACGCCGTGCCGAGGGACGAGGTCGTAGGTCGGTTTCAGGCCGACCAGTCCGTTCAGCGCCGCGGGTACCCGGATGGAGCCGCCGGTGTCCGTGCCCAGGGCGAAGGTCGCCGCGCCGGCGGCCACGGCGACCGCCGACCCGCCGCTGGAACCACCGGCGACACGGCTCTGGTCCCAGGCGTTGCGCGTCTGGGGCGTCGTCAGCCCGTAGGCGAATTCATGGGTGTGCGCCTTGCCCAGCAGGACCGCGCCGGCTGCGGCCAGGCGACCGGCCACCGCGCTGTCCGCAGCGGCGCGGTGGTCCGCCCGGACCCGGGAACTGGCCGTGGTCGGCATACCGGCAGCGTCGATCATGTCCTTCAACGCGAAGGGGATGCCGTGCAGCGGGCCGCGGTACCGGCCGGCCGCGATCTCGCGTTCCGCGCGCAGTGCCGAGCCGCGCGCCGCCTCGCTCGCGACGGTGACATAGGCCCCAAGTCGCCCTTCGACGGCGCCGATCCGTTCGAGCACGGACTCGGTCAGCTCGACCGGCGACAGGCTCCCCTCCGCTATCGCCGCGGCCGTCTGGGCGAGGGTCAGCTCAAAGGGACGCATCCGACGCCTCCCCTGCGGCGGCGTAGCCGGCAGCCGGCGGCGTCTCCTGGAAGTCCAGTTCGCGCAAGGTGCCGATGACGGCATGGATGTGGTGCGCGGTCGCGGCCACATCGGCGTGGCGTGCGGCTTCCAGAGGCAGCCCGGCGCGGAGCGCCCATCGGGCGGCTTCCTGGGCGGTGAGTTCAACGGCACTCATACCTGTCCTTGACATGACGTGGGCGTACGGGCGGATGCATAGACGAGACGGTTCAAACGCGAAATCTTTGCGTTAGTAGAGAGTACGGGCTACCCTCACTTAACGCAAATGAATAGCTTTTACCGAGAGGAACCACCGGATGCCCAGCCCCTCGACCCCTTCGACCCCCTCGTCCACCACACCGGCCCCGGCCTGGACCGTGGGCGACCTCACCGTCCACCGCATCGACGAGGTGCCCCTGCCCCCGCAGACCGGCCCCTGGCTGCTCCCGGCCGCCACGCCCGAGCTGGTGTCCCAAGTACCTTGGCTGAAACCGGACTTCGCCGACGAGGCCGGAGTCCTACGACTGGCCAGCCACAGCTTCGCCTGCTCCGTTGATGGCCTGCGCGTCGTGGTCGACACCGGGATCGGCAACGGCAAGAAGCGCGCCAATCCCGCCTGGAACGACCTCGACAGCGACTACCTCACCCGCCTCAGCGATGCGGGCTTCGCCCCGGAGACCGTCGACCTGGTGATCCTCACCCACCTCCACACCGACCACGTCGGCTGGAACACCCGGGCGGACGGCTCGACTTGGCAGCCCACCTTCCCCCACGCCCGCTACCTCACCTCCCGGACGGAGTGGGACTACTGGGCGACGGTGGACATGGACGACGCCCGACGGCAGATGTTCCAGGACTCCGTCCACCCCATCCGGGACGCCGGCCTGCTGGATCTCGTCGACGTCCCGGACGAGGGGACCGACATCGCCCCCGGCATCCAGCTGCTCCCCACGCCCGGACACACCCCCGGCCACCTCGCCGTACGGCTGCACAGCGGCCCCGCCGCCGCACTGATCACCGGCGACGCGATCCATCACCCGGCACAGATGGCCCACCCCGGCATCACCAGCTGCGTGGACACCGACCCCCGCCAGGCGACCGCCACCCGACGCCGTCTGCTCGCCTCCCTGGCCGACACCGACGCCCTGATCCTCGGCACCCACTTCCCCGCACCTACGGGCGGACGAGTGACCTCCCAGCCCACGCCCCAGCCCACATCCCAGCCCGCATCCCAGCCCCCGAGCGGTTCCTACCGGCTCTCACCCGTCCCGCCGAGCCCGAGCCTCTAGAGCGCCGTCGTCGCGGGCGTGCCGGGTGCGCGCCCGCTCCAGGGCGGCGTCGAAGTCGCGCTGAGTGTCGGCGCACCAGTGGAGCAGGTCGGCCAGCACGCGCTCCAGCGTCTCACTGGGGCCACGGCGCCAGCCCTCGGCCGAGAGCGCGTACGCCTGCAAGGCCTCATTGGCGCGCCGCACCGCCGCGTCGTGCACATCCGACGTCGTCATGCCCACATCTCCCGTTCCCGTCAAAGCGACCACTTCCCCATGACGGCCCGACCCCGACGCCGCCGCCGCCGCCGCAAAAAACTATAATGGACTTCAATTTTGCAGTAGACTTAGGCTTCAGGAGCGCCCTCGAAGGGCACGGAGACAGGGGCGGGAACGCATGGCACCGACAACGGCCGCGCTGCGCAGGGTGACGGCCATCCGCTATGTGACCCCGCTGAGGAGCGGCGGCTCCGTCCCCGGCGTCGTCGAGGCCGACGACCTGGGGACGTACGTCGTCAAGTTCACCGGCTCGGCACAGGGGCGCAAGGCGCTCGTCGCCGAGGTCATCGTGGGCGAGCTGGCCCGGCGACTCGGGCTGCGGGTACCGGAGTTGGTCCTGGTGGACTTCGACCCCTCGGTCGCCGACGAGGAGCCGCACCAGGAGGTCCAGGACCTGCTGCACGCCAGTGCCGGGCTCAACCTCGGCATGGACTATCTGCCGGGAGCAGCCGACTTCACCCCCAACGCCGCGGACGCATTCGAGGTCGATTCGGCGGAGGCGGCCAGGATCATCTGGCTGGACGCATTCACCGCGAACGTCGACCGCACGACACACAGCACCAACCTCATGACCTGGCCGTGCTCCGGCCACCAGCGCCCCCGCCTGTGGCTCATCGACCACGGTGCCGCCCTCGTCTTCCACCACCGCTGGGACACCGCGGCCGACGCCACGGTGAAGGCGTACGACTTCCGGCACCACGCGCTCGGCACCCGACAGCCCGACATGGCCGCCGCCAACGCCGAGTTCGCCCCCCGCATCACCACGGGGCTGCTGCACGAGGTGGTCTCCGCCGTTCCCGACGCCTGGCTCACCGACGAACCCGGCTTCGCCACCGCGGCGGAGGTCCGCGACGCCTATGTCGCCCATCTCACGGCCCGGGCCCGGGACTCCGCCCATTGGCTCCCGACGGAATTCCCGTCACCACACGGGCCGTCCACCGGCTAGGCGCGAAGGGCTGCGGGAACGCGGCCATCCGCCTCCGCGTCAGGCCGCTCGAACGGTTGACGCGGCGTCGCGGAGCAGCCCGGGTGCCAGTCGCCGGTGGACAGCGGACAGCACGGGCCACACGGCGCGGCCAAGGCGCCGGTCGTAGCGCAGGAAGGTCCCCAACGACACCCGCCCCTCGGTTGCCTGTACGAGGAGGTTGCCGGTCAGAAACCAGGAAGCGGCCTCAAGTCGGATCCAGTCCTCGCCGCGTTCGGCGATCTGCCATCCGGCCACGGTCTCGGGTGACCGCCCTCGCCTGAGTCGGAGTCCGAGCAGCCCCCGCCAGATCAACTTCGCCGCGACGCTGGGGACATCGCCGAACATCGCACGAGCCCACCGCTCCGGTGTAGCGCCTCCACCTGCGTCCGCGTCCGCGTCCGCGTCCAAGCGGAGGGTGAACACGTCGACGTAGTCGACGCGAGACAACGAGCTGAGAGCGCGGACGGACTCGGGAATGTTGTGCACCCCCACGGCACCGTCAACGGTGGCGGCGCTGCCGCCTTCCGGACTCGGTCGGCCACGGTCCCGCCACGCGTGTTCCCACTGCCGCATGAGCGCAGGGAAGACGATGAGGCGTCGGAACGGCGTGATGGCGGCCATATACAGCCGTCCGAACAGGCCGTTGGGCTTCACGAGGACCGCCAGTCGGAGCTCGTGTCCGCCGCTGGCGGCCGGCGCCCACGCCAGGTGCAGGACCGCATGGACGGTCCTGGTCGCCAGCTCAAGGGCGCACTCGTTGTCGAGCTGATACACCGAGGTGAGTGGCGAAAGCCCGGCGTCTGAGCCACGTGGGGCCTCACCAAGGTCACTGGGCAGGCGATCGCGCAGCGACTGAACCCGTGCCGAGGTGCCCGCCCCAGGCCTGTCCCACCCGAAGAGAGCACCGAGCTTCCAGCGCACCGCGAACAACAACCGGGACAGCAAGGGTTCCCTCGCACGTCCGGCGGATGCCTGCATCGCGGCGAGCATGGCGGGGAAGTCGTCCGGCCCGGCGTCAGGTAGGCGGGCTGACCAGACGTCCTCCAGCTCAAAGTCGCGGGTGAGTTCGTGAATTCGCCACGGGTGGCGGGTGTGGAATGCGTCAGGAAGTCGGCTCACAAGGGACATCCCCTTTCCTATACGGGGCCGTATAGAAGGAGTCTAACCGCTTCTATACGGCCCCGTATAGGCAGGCCTGGAAGGCTTCCTGTGGCAAGCGCCACCACGCACGGGGAACTCGGGGACGGCAGGCGGCCGTCCTCAACTGGACTCTCGCAACCACGATCGGGGTGGGCGGCGAACGCGCCCATCGGAACGGAGGCCGATCGACGCGTCGCGGGCTACAGGCGGCGGATCAGGCGAGGTGCCGGGAGAAGAACCGCAGCATGCTGTCCAACTCGAAGGCCGGGATCTCCCCGTGCTTGCCGGGGTTGGCGTGCAGCGTCTTCTCTGCTGAGGCCAAGGCGTCGAACAGCGCCAAGCTCTGGGCCCGCGGCACCCGTTCATCGTCCCACTGCACCAGGAACTCCACCGGGACGGTGATCCGCGCGGCGTCCTCAGCCGAGGCCAGGGCACCGCCCAGACCCAACACCGCCGCACGCACCCGCGGTTCGGCGGCAACGAACGGAACGCCGAGTCCGCACCCCAGCGACACTCCCCAGTAGCCCACCGGGCCGACGCCGACATGTGGGAGCTGCTGGACCGAGTCCAGGACCGCCTGCCATTCCGGAACGGTCTGGCGGGCTACGAGCGCCTGGAAGCCGGCGATCAGCGGAGCCAGCTCCTCTCCGGCCTCCACGCGAGCCTGGTTCTCGGCCGCGATCCGCTGGAACTCCTCGTCCTTGGGGCGGTCCCCATGGCCGGGCACGTCGACCGCCACCACCGCGAAACCGCACTCGGCCACGAAGCGGCGCGCGCGGGCCAGGATGCCGGGGGCCTTCTTGTGCTGGCCGCCACCGTGCCCCATCAAGATCAGGGGCCGAGTACCGGCAGCACCTTCAGGGGTCCACAGCACACCGGGAATCTCACCAAGGGTAAAGAGTTGTTCGGACACGCCGTCGGACGACGTCTCAGAGATGAAGCGCATAGCGTTTCAAGCCTTTCGGGATGCCTTCTGCGGGCACTCCCTAGGCCATGCGGGAGAGGGAGGCCCGACCTGTCACAGCGTTGATCGGTCTCACCTCCTCAGTTCACAGCAGCGCACGGCGGCCCCGAAAGTATCACGAAGGTCAGCGGAGCCTTCCACGCCCGAGCCAACCGCCGGACGGCCGGACCGCCGGACCGCCGGAAGCCAGCGAACCTCGACGATTCCTCCTGGTCAGCGGCGCTCATTGGACTTTCTGCTGATGGAATGCAGCGTCCATGGTTGGTAAAGCACATTGTGCAGTGCATAGGGGCGTTGACAGTTTGGATTGTCAAGGTCCAGGCGGCGGGGTTGTTTTCCGGCGTTGAGAAAGGGGGGACGATCCTTCCGGCCTTCCGGCCTTCCGGCCTTCCGGGTCAGAAACTGGTACGTACAGAAGGAAGTTCATGACATCCATGCTCGACGGCTGCACGCCCTGGCCCGAGGAATTCGTCGACCGCTACTGGGCGGCCGGGCACTGGCGTGGCAACACGCTGGACAACCTGCTGCGCGGCTGGGCCCTGCAGTACGGACCGCGGACCGCGCTCGTGCACGGCGGCAACCGCATCACGTACGCGGACCTGAACCGGCGCGTGGACCGCGTGGCCGCCGGGTTCCGGCTGCGCGGCCTCCGGCCCGGGCAACGGGCCGTCGTCCAGCTGCCGAACGTTCCCGAGTTCGTCATCACCGCGTTCGCGCTGATGCGCGCCGGTACGGTCCCCGTGCTCTGCCCGGTCTCGTACCGCGCGTCCGAGGTGTCCCACCTCGCGCGGGTCACCCAGGCCGTCGGCTACGTCGGTCCCTCGACGTATGAGGGCTTCGACCACACGGCGATGGCCGCGGACATCGCGACCCGATGGCCCTTCCTGCGGCGGGTGTTCACCCATGAGGCGCCAGGCACCTCGTCCCCGTACGGTGGCATGACGACCGACCCGGCAGGCTGCCAGTACGCCCCGCTGGGCTCCATCGACGCCCCGCCCCAGCCGGCGCTGGCGCAGAGCGCCGACCAGGTGGCGTTCTTCCTTCTCGCCGGTGGTTCCACCGCGGCGCCCAAGCTCATTCCGCGTACCCACAACGACTACGCCTACCAGGCGCGGGCCGCCGCCGAGCTGGTGTCGCTCACCGAGAACGACGTGTATCTCGCCGCGCTGCCCGCCGAGTCCAACTTCGCCTTCGGCTGCCCCGGCATCGTCGGCACCTTGTCCGTCGGCGGCACGGTCGTCCTGGCCGCGAACCCGGGACCCACCGAATGCCTTCCGGCCATCGAACGGGAGCGGGTCACCATCACGTCGCTGGAGTCCGCCGCCGCCCAGTCCTGGCTCGACGTACTCCCCACGGTCCAGGCCGACGTGAGCAGCCTGCGTCTGGTGCAGATCGGCGGTGCGCCCTTGCACCGGGCGACCGCTGAACGGATAGGCCCCGAACTGGGCTGTCGCCTGCAGCAGGTCTTCGGCATGGCCGAGGGGCTGCTGACTCTCACCCGGCCCGCCGATCCGGACGAGACCGTGCTCACCACACAGGGCCGCCCGCTCTCGCCCGACGATGAGATCCGCATCGTCGACGTCGACGGCAAGGACGTGCCCGACGGCGAGACCGGCGAACTCCTCGCCCGCGGTCCGTATACCCCGCGAGGCTACTACCGGGCGCCCGACCACAACGCACGCTCCTTCACCACCGACGGCTACCTCCGCACCGGCGACCTCGCGCGGCGCACCCCGGACGGCAACCTGGTGATGACCGGCCGCCCAGGTGAAGACCTGTCTGTCACCGTGGCGGATAGGCTCGACCCTTCGTGAGATCACCGATGCCCTGGTTGCGGCACCGAGGAGTCGTCGATGCACCATTCGGACCCGTGGTATGCCGCGCGGCTCGCCACGTACGGGACCGTGGCCACGCGACTGTCCCTGCTGAGCGACCGTCGGCTCGGCGAGGTCGTGGCCGCCGCCGACCCGCTCGGGTCCGGCATCGGCGGCAGGTCAGCGGAGCTGGACATCGACGGCACGCGGGTGTTCGTCAAGCGGATCCCCCTGACGGACACCGAACTGCGGCCGGAGAACGCGCGGTCGACGGCGAACCTCTTCGGACTGCCGATGTTCTACCAGTACGGGGCGGGCTCGACCGGTTTCGGGGCCTGGCGAGAGCTGGCCGTGCACATCATGACCACCAACTGGGTCCTCAGGAACGAGTACGAGGGCTTTCCGCTGATGTACCACTGGCGCATCCTGCCCGACTCCGCTCCCCAGGGGTTCGCCGACGAATTCGGGGGCATCGACGGTGCGGTCGCACACTGGGAGGGCTCATCGGCCGTACGTGAGCGGCTGGAGGCCATCGGCGGCTCCTCGTTCAGCCTGGTGCTGTTCTTGGAACACGTCCCGCAGACACTCGCCGAGTGGCTGCACGACTACCGGACCGCCGCGCCGGAGGGCGGGTCTGAGGGCGGGCCGGGCTCGGCGTACCGGTGGGTGGAGGAAGCCCTGGCGCACGGCACCGCTTTTATGAGCTCACACGGACTCGTCCACTTCGACGCCCACTTCGCCAATGTCCTGACCGACGGCCGGCTGCTGTACTTCGCGGATTTCGGACTCTCGCTGAACTCCGGCTTCGAACTGTCAGCAACCGAGGCGAAGTTCCTCTCCGACCACCTCGCGTATGACCGCTGCCAGACCGTGAGCCATCTGCTCCGCCACCACCTGGCCGACGGCCTGCGCGGCGGTAGGGAACACGAGGCGTTTCTGCGCGAGTGGCTCGCCGGCCACCAGCCCGACGACGTCCCGCGCGAGATCGCCGCAATCATCGACCGGTATGCCCGCACGGCCGTGGTCATGGGCGAATTCCAGGGCCGGTGGCTCACCGAGAGCAAGCGGACGCCATTTCCGACCGCCGAAATCGAGCGGGCCCTGGGCACTGCGGTCGCGGCGCCCCGCTGAGGCCGGAATTCGGCAGCAGACCGCCTCTGCCGACCCGGTGAGTCTGCGGTTCTGCACTAGCAGCTTTCACTGGCCACTGGTAGAGCCGTTGGAGCGGAGCGGCCGACGCCTTGCGGCCCATCGGAGCCCCGGCCCGCTCGGAGAGTGAGGTTCCACGGGACGGCGCCGATTCTTCGCGGCGGCGATGCGAACGCGGCGCGTCGCTGACGGGCTGCGCAGTATTTCCTATTAACCTCCCATAACCATACGAAGTCGATCCATTTCGGATCACACCCGCACAATCCACCGGAGATGACATGCACAAGGTTTGCAAGGCTGCCGTTGCGATCGCGGCCCTCGGCACTGTCGGCTTCCTCGGCGCCGGCACCGCACAAGCCCACGGGAAGGGCGACTCCTGGGACATCAAGTCGGGCAGCTCGTGCCGGTCGCACGACCTGAACGTCGACGTACTCGGCGAAGTGGGCATCCTCAACGGCCTCCTGGGCAACGCGCTCAACGGCGAGGGCCCCGCGGGTGCGCAGGAAACCAAGATCGGCTCGTCCATGGGCTGCAACAACATCGTCGGCGGGCACGACGGCAAGTAGCCGAAACGGGCCCCGGTGTCCAAGCCACAGGCCAAAGCCTCAGGCCGACACCGGGGCCCGCGTTTGGCCTGCGGCGGCGGGCGATGCCCCGTAGGCGCTGCAGTTCGCCCGATCCGGCTGAGGTGCCGTGGCACCCGGAGGGCGCACCGCCGGAATGTCACCGAGGAGGACTTCCGATGCGCAGCGTGACCTATTCGATGGGCGTCTCACTTGACGGCTACATCGTCGGGCCGGACGGCGGCTTCGACTGGACGGCGCCCGACGAGGAGGTCTTTCGCTTCTGGATCGACGAGATCCGAGAGGTCGGCGTCCACCTGCTGGGACGACGGCTGTACGAGACGATGCTGTACTGGGAGACCGCCGACCAGGATCCATCGCTCGACGACGCAGAGCTCGAGTGGGCCGCGCTCTGGAATCCGCTCCCCAAGGTGGTGTTCTCCAACACTCTGTCGGCGGTCCAGGGCAATGCCCGCCTGGCCTCCGGCGGCCTGGCGGAGGAGATCGAGCGGTGGCGAGCCGAGCCGGGGGAGGGCGACATCGCGATCGGCGGCGCGACTCTCGCCGCCGAGGCGGCCGCGTTGGGTCTGATCGACGAGTACCGGGCCATGGTCCACCCGGTGCTGGTCGGCGGTGGCATCCCGTTCTTTCCCCAGCGCGAGCGCCGGGTGGATCTCGAACTCGTCGAGACCCGCACATTCAGCTCGAAAGTCGTCTACCTCCGCTACCGCGTGGCGCGCTAGCACGGCGGTGAACGCCCACCACTTCGCTGGAAGCCTGGTGTCCCGCGCACGAACGATGCACGGGACACCAGGCTCTCCTGGCTCAGTTCCTGCCGGTGGCCTTGGCCGTGGCCGTGGCTCTGGTTAGCGGCCGTTCCGGGCCGGCAGTTGGCCGCATTCGCCGTCGGCGCACTTGCCCAGCCAGTCGGCGAAGTCGGCGTCGTACTTGGTGCCGATGGTGTCGCGGAGCAGGCTCTGGGCCGCCTCGTAGTCGCCTGCGCGGTAGTGGCCGAGCAGGGTGGTCACGTCCTCGGGGTGCGACTGGAGCATGTAACGGACGCCCAGGTAGCCCCACTGGTAGATACGGGTGGTGTCGGCGTTGTCGTAGGTGGTCCCGAAGAGCTGGCTGAGCTTGTAGGTGTTCTTGCCCGCCTCCTCGATCGCCCTGTCGTAGGTGACGCCGCGGTACGAGTAGGAGACGTACTCGGCGAAACCCTCGACCCACATCACGGTCGGTGTCGTCTGCCCTGCCGCGAAGTCGCCGTACATGTCGAAGCGGCCGTCGAGGTAGTGGGTGTACTCGTGGTTGAGGTTCCAGATCTGGAAGGCGCCGTCCTGGGCCGGCTGCTCGTAGGCGATGAAGCGCGGCTGGTTGCCCTCGGCGGCCGGGTCGCCCTCCAGGTACATGCCGCCGTTGTTGGTGTCGATGCCGAAGACGACACCGGCGTAGGTCTTGTAGTCGGTGCTGGAGTTGAAGGCGACGATCTCGATGTTGGTGTTCTTGTCGTCCTTGACCGGGCCGTCGTCCTTGACGATGCCGTGGAAGACCGGGTCCTGCTTGAGGATGCTGTCGCAGGTGGCCGAGAGTTCGGACGCGGTCAGCTCCTGCGCGAGGATCTTCGCGCTCGGACCGCATTCGTGCTTGATCGTCAGTACGGCGTCGCGCACGCGGTTCTGCAGGTCGCAGGTGTCGTAGTCGGCGCAGTTCTCCTTGTCGAACTCATTCGTCATCTCGGCGAGGCCGACCCAGAGCGGGGCGGTGCGCCCAGTGATCTCGCTGCGGCCGAGCAACTCCTTGACCAGCGGCTTGACGGTGTCCTTGAGGTCGGCGTGCTGCAGAAAGCGGCCGAGTTCGCGTCCGGCGTTGCTGGCCAGGTAGGACTTGTCGGTGCCGAGCAGATCGTCGTGAGCGACGGCGAAGTCACGCATTCCGGTGAGGACGCTCGGGTCGGCCTTCACGGCTGCCACGAACTCCGGCAGCTGGTGGCCGCGGAACAGCACGGTGTAGGTGTTGTTGACCGCCGCGACCATCCCGTAGAACTCGTCGTAGGACGCGTTGTAGTCCTTCTGCAGACGCTTGACCACGTCGAGGTAGCGGGCGTTCTCCTCGGAGCTGTCGATCAGGGTGACCGTCTCGGCCAGGGTCTCTCCGTTGGCCTCGGTGACGTCGAAGGCGTGGGACGAGCCGAAGAAGCCGTCCAGGGCGCCCTGAATGGCGCTCTTCAGCGTCGGGCCGTATTCGCCGACGTTCTCCGGCTGGTTGTACTGGATGTAGTAGCCGGCGCGCAGGTACAGCACCACCTGGGCTGTGGAAGTGCTGTTGTCGCCCGGGTAGTTGGTCGCGACGTCCTTGAACGCGTTCGCCACCGTGACCATCTGTTCCTCGCGGAAGAGGGCCTTGGAGTCCTCACCGGCCACGTTGAACAGCGTGTTGATGCAGGTGGTTTCCGACTTCTTGATCTGCTCGACCAGTTCCGCACCGGTCTTCGAGGTGAAGTCGCTGACGTTGCAGTCCGCCGCGGCCTTCGCCGCGGAGCGGGCCTTCTTGCGCTCTGCGGCGTTCTGGGCCGCGGGGAGCGGGGGGCGTTGCGCGGAGGTCTCGGTGTTCGTGGCCGATCGTTTGGGTTCGGCGGCGTGGCCGGGTGCGAGATCGGCGGCGAGCACGGTGGCGGCGGCGGGCTGTGGGGCGGGGGCCGCTGACCTCGGTGTGGCCTTGGGCGCCTTGGCGCCGGCCGTTGCCGCCCCGCCGTTGGGGGCGAGCATGGTGAGCCCCAGGCCGGCGGCGGCCACGGTGGGTATCAGCAGTTGGGCGATTTTCTTGAAAGTGGGGGGTCTACGCATAGCGATGGCCTCCAGGCCGGTCGGCGGCCGTGCGAGGGGCACGGCAGTGGGGTGCGGACCGTGATGGCACGGGGGTTGCGCACTTTCGCAGCTGTCATGCCCGCGAAAAGTGTGACCGTACAATTTCACACTTCACATGGCAGTGAAAGGGGGCTGCAAGCAAAACAAAGAACTGATGAATCATCAGGGAAGGATCCTGGTCGGCGCCTTGAGGTTCTGGGACGGAACTGCGTGACAGCTGGCGACCGGCGGGCGGCGGCACCTCACCCACCACGGCTTCATCGCCCGCACCCTGCCCACCACCGGCGGCCCGGAGCGCGCCGCCCTGCTGCTGAGTCCGCCGCACGCCCATCTGGCCGAACGCTGGGTGCCGTCTCCCCTCGCGAGAGATCCAATGTGGACATGAGCATGGACGAGGCAGACGGGCAGACCGAGACCAGCCACCTTCGGTCCGAGCTGCGCCTGGCCGCCACGTTTACCGGCGGGGTGAGCCTGGCGGTGTGGATGGGCGGGGTCGCTCGCGAGATGAACCTGCTGACCGGCGCGGACCGGCCGGGAGTGAACGCACCGGCCGCACATAAAGACCAGCGGGTAAGAGCGAAGTATCAGCAGCTTCTCCGCCTTCTGCGGCTGGACGTCAGCGTCGATGTGCTGTCGGGTACCAGCGCCGGCGGCATCAACGCGGCCGTCCTGGGCCTGGCGACCGTCCGGGGCTGCGATATCGGCATCCTGCGCGACCTCTGGCTCGACGAGGGCTCGCTCGGCGCTCTGCTGCGCAATCCCTCCGAGCACGCCCCGCCCTCGCTACTGCAAGGCGACGAGGTCCTGCTCAGGGGTCTTCGCCAAGCGCTGCAGGAACTTGTCAGCGATGCTCCGGATGCCCGGGGCGTTGCGGACGACCCCACACGTGTCTTCATCACCACCACGCTCCTCGCCGGCCTGGAGCGCACCTTCGGTGACGACTACGGCAGCCCGATTCGAGACACCATCCATCAGGGCTTGTTCACGTTCAACGGACAACAGCTCAGTGACGACGCCGTGGTGGCCCCTCTCGCCCTCGCAGCCCGCAGCAGCGCGTCATTCCCCGGCGCCTTCGAGCCATCGTTCGTTCCCGTCGGCACGGCAGGCACGGACGACGGCCATGTGGACATGGCTCCCTACGTACGCGACGACACTCGCACCCAGTTCTGCGCGGACGGCGGGCTGCTGGCGAACCGCCCGCTCGGTCCCGCACTGCAGGCTGTGTTCGACCGGCCCGCGGAGCGGGAAGTCCACAGGATCCTGGCGTATGTCGTCCCCTCCCCCGGGCTACCTGCTCCTTCGGCGGCCGCCGCTCCCCTCCAGGGCGACATCCCGGCCGTGGGCCCGGCGCTGATCGCGGACCTCAATGCCCTCCAGTCGCAGTCCATCACCGCTGAACTCACCGCCCTCGCCACACACAACGAACGTGCCCGTACCCGGCAGCGCGCCGAGAGCCGCCTGGCTCTACTCGCCGGGCCCAAGGGAAATCTCGCCGTAGGGCAACTGCACACCGAGTTCCGGGCCATCCAGGCCCAGTCCTTGGCTCGCGCCGCCGCGAACGAGACACTGCGTCAACTCACCTCCGACGGCGCCCGAGCGGCGGACGACCGCCCCGTCGGCTTCGGTGCCGACCTCGACACGCTCACCACTGCGGCCGCCGCCACGATCCGTGAGGCCCTGCCGGCGGACCTCGCGGCGACGGACGACAACCTGTTCGACCAGTTGGCATGGTTCGGCCGGTCAGTGCTCGACGGCGCCAAGGCCACCGTGCTGAGGTTGGTGAAGGGCGGTTTCGACATGCCCTCCGCGAACCGCGAGGCTCTGGATCAGCTCGTCAGCGAGGTGCACCATGCGATGCCTGCTCGCTCTGCGGCCGACCTCTCCGCCAAGATCCGGGAGGTCCTCACGTCCGACGTGCCTCTGCCGCCGGACGGAGTCTCTGAGCTGGCGAGTTCGCCCGCTTGGCTCGCAGCCGTACGCAGCCAGCTTCCGACCGCCGAACGGTCGGACCTGGCAGACGCGTGGCGAGCTCTCGCAGACGTCGTCCTGCGGGCGCGTGACATCCTCCTCCCACCTCAGCCGGCTGACGTCGCGCTCGCCGCCGACCTCACCGCGATCTTGCACCACCTCACCGACACGGCCCTGGAAACGCACCCGCCGGACGAGCCCGCCCCGGTCGTGGCGCGACGGCTGTTCTACCTACAGGCAGCGGAACGAGTCCTCTACCCGGATGAGCCGGCCGCGCAGCAGGTGGTGAAGCTCGCCCAGATGAGCGCCAACACCAGGACGAACCTCGACCCTCGCACCCTTGCCGAGGAGAAGCTCACTGGGCTTCAGCTCCATCACTTCGGGGCCTTCTACAAGAGGTCATGGCGCGCCAACGACTGGATGTGGGGACGTCTGGACGGGGCCGGATGGCTCGTTCACGTACTGCTGTCCCCCCGTCTGCTGGCGCGGCTGGCCAGCAATCTGGGCGAGCCATTTGAGCAGGAACTCCGCACGGGGCTGTGTGACATCGCCGGAACCGAGGAGCCCCCTCCTGGGGTATTCGACCCGTTCCCCGACGGTAGGCCGGGCGAGCTGGCCTTCCTCAGAGCACCCGGAGCCCCCTACGACCTGCCCCCCAGCTTTCCCACCACCTCCCTGTGGGTGGCGAGCGGACTGCAGCGGCTCATCGCCGCGGAGGAGCTGAGCTGCGTCGCACAGCAGGCCGAACTCGACAGGAAGGAGGGCACCGCGGACACCGCCAAGGAATTCCTCGCCGCGTATCACAGGAAGGCCGCGGCCCAGGGTCCGGACAGCGCTGCACCGCTTCAGCCGGACGACATCGAGGAACTGCTCGCCGCCTGCCGAATCTCGCAAGAGACCTTCGCCGAGGAACGCGGCACCAAGCTGCTCACCCGCACCATTGTCAGAAGCGCCGCCGTGGCTGTGAACGCCGTCGAAGCCGGGACCGTGGGAGGAAAGTATTTGCGGCTGCCGTTCCGCGTGGTCAGCAAAACCCTGCGCCTCATTGATCATCTGCTTCACCGGTGAGCCGACGCCGGTGAGCCTAGGGGTGGCGCTGCATTTACCGGCGTCTGAGCCTGCGGCGGTGGCCGGGCCGCATGCGGAGCCCCGTACCTATTGCCTCTGCCTTCGAAGGCGTGCGGGTTCTCTCCGCCATTGCTCCCCAGAACCGGCCGAGTTCACGATTGGTCATGCCCTGCCAACCTGCATTCCGACGACTCCTCGCCAGTGCCTGTTGCTGCCTGCAGAAGGGCTCACGCAGCTCACCGGCTGGGTGTTCGCCCTTCGCGGGGTAGGGACACAGCTCGAACTTGCAGCCGCGAAGGCAGCACGTTCCGGGCTCGGCCCTACCCGGCATGCCGACCGTTCGCTCGGGATGGAGAACCGTCCGGTCCGTCTTCAGGCAGGGCGGCAATTCCGTCCGGCTGGTCCGCTGCAGCCGCTCATCGATCAGGAGCCCGTCCCGTTCCGTAAGGTTGAGCAGCAGGAGGACGTCGGCGAGAAGCTGCTGGGCCCGCGGGTGCAGTGTGCTCCAGCCCCCTGACGGGGGGATCCACAGGTTGTGTTTGCGATAGACGGTCGGATCGGCGGGACTTGAACCGATCTTGAGAGTGGCCCCCGTCTCGTCGATCCAGATGAACCGCTCCGGATGCCCGGTCTGCAGCGCGAGCGCCGCGAGGTCCCCGGCCTCGGCCACGAAGGGGTGCAGGCGCCTTCGTCCCTCGGCCGTCAACTCGTCCGCGGGTCGATCACCGGGAGCCTGTTCGCTGCCGGCCATACTCAGCCAACGCTCCACGGCCTGCAGCGGCTCGGCACCAGCCCGCCTCCCGCCTTCCGCGCCCGCCAGTTCGTCGCCGCTGTCCGGCAGCTCCCACAGACACAACGCGTGGATGAGCGTGAGCTGTGAGTACCAGTAGCGCGCGTGCGTGAGCATGCGTTCCGCCTGCTCGATGAGGAACTCGCGGGTCTCGTTGGAGGTCGCGGGGTGCCGCCTTCGGCGGTTCGCGGCACCCTTGAATCCTTGGGCGAGAGCGATCTCCAGGGAGATGGGGAGATCGGCCTTTCCATTCGCGGCGTCCGGGACCAAATGCTGCAGCCAGAGATCCAACCTTTCCCGGGCCACACTCCTCCGGTCGGTTCCTACAGAACCCACAACCATGGGAACCAGCCAAGCCCTTGTGACGAACTCGCGCCATATTTCGACTGCGGTCCGTTTCCCCGTGTGTTGGCAGGTCTGGGGCTGGGATGCAGCGAAAGTGGACAACTTCTTCTCGCGTTCCAAGTTCTCCTCGTACTTCTGGTCAGCCATGGCCTTCTTGTACTGTTCCCAGGGATCGTAATTGTCAGGGCCCGGCTCCTCCCTCTTGTTCGGCCAAGGGAAAAGCTGCCGCAGCGCATCGAACGCGCTATCTCCTCCCGAGCCGATCTCCTGGGCTATGGCCACTCTGACGGGATAGCCGGTCTCTTTCCAGCTGATCCGCATCAACTCCGTGTAGGCGGGTCTCACGCATTTTTTGGTATCCGCACCCTTGTGTGGTCCGTCCAGACGGCGGGCCGCCTCGCCGAAGCACTGCACGAGCCGCAGTTTCGCTTCGCCGAGTGTTCTCGCGTCGCCGTTCTTGAGGTCCGGCCAGCGCTGCAGGAGCGTCTTGGCAATATCCAGATGAGCCGAATCATCGATCGTGCCGGTATCGATCTCCAGCGCCGCGGCGTACAGATCGAATGCTTTGTCGTCCTGGCGATCCGCAGCAGCCTTGGTGAGCAGGTTGACTGTGGCTCGCTGAGGTTTGTCCGGGTTGCGCCGCGAGCGCATGATCAAGGCAATAAGGAGTTCACGACCCGGGTTGGCCAGCGCTGTTTCAAGGACGGGTTGGGGACCCTGCTGAACGGCGTCGAGAAAACTGGAGCCAAGATAAGCCTGGAGGATGCTGTGCGGAAACCTCACCTTGCGGCTGTATGCCTCAACCAGACCGAGTTGCTCCCCGTGCTCCGCAAACTGCGACAGCGTGGTTCGCCAGCAGGCTTCCGAGGCGCCGCCCTCCGGTAGCCCTCTGACGCGTTCCCTCAATTCATCGAGGATCTTCGGGTAGCGAATCTCTGGATCCCCAGGCCCTTTCTTGTCGACGCGCCATTTGATCAGTTCGTCAAAACTAACCTCCTGGCTATCCTGGAGCAGGCCAATACAGGCCATGGCCGAAATCACCTCTACGGTTCTCTCACGCTGCTCCTTTGGGATATCGAACTGGGCGCGCAGATGGCCGTCGACGAGGGCCTTGACCCAAGTTTTCAGGAGTCTCACCCGGATTCCCGAACGGTCACTGCCCCGGGTATCTATCTGGTCCCGCTCCTTGGCGCTCTCGAAATGTTCCAGGAGCTGGTGCTGTCGAAGCTGACGTGCGATCTGCAGATAGAGAGGCGACTCCGCGACCGCGGCCGTCTCCACGATCCAGTCGAGTCGCCGGTTGTCCGCATCGGGGTCCTGCTGTGCCAGGTAAGTGAGCGCCGCCTCGTCGCTGAGCGGTTCGAGATCGATCACGGCTGCCCGGGTGCCTTGGAGTGCAGCGTGCGGACGCGAGGCGATCACCAGCGGAATCCGCTGCTGCTCGGCCCGTTCGATGGCCCGGCGAATCAAACCGTCGCGTTCCGCCTGCCGCTCGTCGTCGCAGAACGCCTCCTCCAGTCCGTCGGCGAGGATGACGGCCTTGTCGTCCATGCAGAGTTGTCGCCACACACGTTCGGCCTGCGCTCTGGATATAACGCCTGGGTCCACCAGATCGCAGAACCGTTTCTTGGCCAACTCGCTGAAGTTGAGCTCTCTGCTGTCCAGGTCTGCTCTCCGAAGATGGATGGGGACGGGAAGTGCTCCCTTTTCGGCCAGTACCTGCGTCAACTGCACGAGCACCGCCGTCTTTCCACTGCCGACGCCACCCACGAGCACATACGGCCGGCGACTGCGGCGGTCGCGAAGGGCCTGCGCTATTACCGAGCACAGCTCTTCCCGGCCGACCACCTCATCGATTATCGTCCCCGCCGTGGGAACCAAATCGCGCGGGTTCCTCTCGGCGGTCCGACGTACCCGCCGAATTGTCTTGAAATAGCGCAAAGTGAGAAATGTTGCGGCACTCAACGCCAGGGCGAGAAATGGCGTGGTGAAACTGATGAGCGCACCGCATGACCGAGCCCTATCCTTGCAGATGTCCTCGACAAATCCAGGATCGGGGCCGACAATGGCAGAGATGGCCAGTCCTAGCCAGGATAAGAATGCCGCCGCGCCGACGAATGCGAATATCCGAAGGAAGGTTGCGGGCGTCTTCCGCAGGTGCCATCGCCGGGCGAGGGGAACCCGACGTTTCACCTCCCGGCGAATTCGAAACATTCGCGATCTCTGCAGCCAGCAAGTGCTCATGCGGGAAAAGAGTCGTCTGCCGCGTAGCAGGTGTGACTCGTTCGGCGGCCGATACTTCCCCTCAGGGTGCCGGATGATCTGACTCATCGTGGCCTTCCCTCGTTGGCCGAGATCAGGTTGGTGCCAGAAACCAGGCTACGCGGACCGCAGCACGAGTGCACGAACGGACAACACGGTGCGGCCCAACGGCCCTCTTTCACGACCTGGGCCCCGACGCCCTGCCCCCGAGCGCTGCCGGGCTGGGTAGGCGATCCGGTGCTGACCGCCGTCGCGACTCCGCCCAGGGGCTGCCCGCGCACCCGGCTAAGCTGCGGTCATGATCGATGGCACCAAGGGCGAAGGGCTGCGGGAACGCAAGAAGCGGCAGACGCGGCAGCGTATCTCCGAGGTGGCCATCGGCCTGTTCGTGGAGCGGGGCTTCGACCACGTCACCATCGCCGAGGTCGCCGCGGCGGCGGAGGTCTCGGTCAACACCCTCTATAACTACTACGACGCCAAGGAAGATCTCGTCCTGCCGCCGGACCAGGCCTCCCCGCAGCGGCTCGCCGACATCGTGCGCGCCCGGCGGCCGGGCGAGTCCGCCGTGCGGGCCGTGCTCGACCACCTGCGGGACGAACTGCGGCGCCGTGACCGCAAGGTGGGCCTGACCGCGGGCTTCGGCCGCGTCTTCATGATGATGCGAGCCGCCCCCACCCTCACCGCCCGCCTGGAGGAGCTCGGCCGGCAGATGACCGAGGCGCTCGGCACCGTCCTCGCCGAGGAGACCGGGGCCGCTCCGGACGACCAGACGCCGCGCCTGATGGCCAGCCAGATCGGCTGGATCCACTCGCTGGTCTACGGAGAGATCGGCCGGCGCATCATGGCGGGCGAGACTCCCGACGAGATCGCCGGGGCCGTGCTGGAACTCCTCGACCTCGTCGAGGAGATGCTGGGCGAACGCGCGCTCACCTACGCCGTGCGCACGGGCTGACGTCCGCGGCGCGCTGGGGGACACGAGCCGCCGCTCAGGCGTCGCTCATCCGCGGCATCTCGCCGGTCGTCGTGCTCATGTCGATCACCGCGAAGGCGGCGCCCTGCTGGTCGCTGAGCGCGGCGAAGCGGCCGAACGGGCTGTCCATCGGGCCGAAGTACAGCCGGCCGCCGAGCTTCTGGGCCTTGGCGACGGCGTCGTCGCAGTTCGCGACGCCGAAGTAGATCTGGATGTAGGAGGGGACCTCCGGCGGGAACTCCTCGCCCATCTTCATACGGCCCAGCACCGGGTTGCCGGTGCCGCCGAGGCTGAAGACCTTGAAGTCGATGTCCTGGCCCGCGCACTCGTCGCCCGGCTCCATCTTCTGCGCCGAGTACGGGAAGACCTTCTTCAGAAAGGCGTCGGCCTTGTCGGGACCGCGGGTGAAGACCTCGGCCCAGCAGTACGCGCCGGGTTCGGCGGTCTTCTCGAAGCCGGTGTGCTCTCCGGCCTGCCAGACGCCGAAGACGGCACCGCTGGGCTCCTTGGCGAGCGCCATCGAGCCGAAGGGGCCGACCTGCATCGGCTCCATGAGCAGGGTGCCGCCCGCGCCCTTGATCTTCTCGGCGGTCGCGTTCACGTCGTGGGAGGCGAAGTACAGACACCAGGCGGACGGCATGTCGTCGCCGCCCGGCATCGGCGGGACGACCGCGGCCACGGCCTTGCCGCCGGAGTAGGCCTGGGTGTAGTTGCCGAATTCGCTGGCGGCCTCGCCGAAGGTCCAGCCGAGCACCTCGCCGTAGAAGGTCTTGGCGCCTTCGAGGTCCTTGAACATGGCGTCCGCCCAGCACGGCGCGCCTTGCGGGAAATCGTTCATGGTGACTCACTCCTCTCCGACTTCTCACGCTAGGCGCAGGGCGTGCCGACCGCTCGGGGAACGCGGGAGCGAGGGCGTGGGCCTGCCGCGAGCGGGTGCCGTGGGTGCGGCTACTCGAACCGCGCGGTGTCGCCGGCACCCCGGCGTACGATTTCGAGCTCGCCACCGGAGAAGTCGATGACCGTGGTCGGTTCGGTGCCGCAGGGGCCCGAGTCGACCACCGCGTCCACGACATGGTCGAGCCGTTCCTTGATGTCCCAGCCCTGGGTCATCGGCTCGTCCTCGTCGGGCAGCAGCAGGGTGCTGGAGAGCAGCGGCTCGCCGAGCTCGGCCAGCAGGGCCTGCGCGACGACATGGTCGGGGATCCGGACTCCGACGGTCTTCTTCTTCGGATGCAGCAGCTGGCGCGGCACCTCCCGTGTCGCCGGGAGGATGAAGGTGTAGCTGCCCGGCGTTGCGGCCTTGATCGTGCGGAACACGTCGTTGTCGATCTGTACGAACTGCCCCAGCTGCGCGAAGTTCTGGCACACGAGGGTGAAGTGGTGACGGTCGTCGAGGTTGCGGATGGACCGGATGCGGTCGATGCCGTCGCGACTGCCCAGCTGGCATCCCAGCGCGAAACAGGAGTCCGTCGGATAGACGACGAGGCCGCCGGAGCGGATGTTGTCGGCCACGGTGCTGATGGTGCGCCGCTGAGGATTTACCGGGTGCACGTCGAAGTACTTCGCCATTCGCCGAGTCTAGGTGAGCGGACACCGTGGTCCGGGCATCGCCGCAGAGCGCACCCGCGCAGGGCAGGCCTCTCATGTATACATCGACTGTATAGTCCGGGCATGTCTCTTGACCTTGATCACGGACCCGCCGCCGCCCTCGCGCGGAAGGCCGCCCGCTCCCCCACCGGCACACACCGGACCGCGGGCCGGGTGGCCGTCGGGGCGCCCGCGCTGCTGGCACTGGCCCTGGGTCTGTGGGGGCTGTCCCGTCAGGGCGCGATCTGGCGGGACGAGGCCGCGACGTGGGAGGTGGCCCAGCGGTCCATACCGGAGATCTGGCACCTGGCCGGGCAGGTGGATGTCGTCCACTGGCTCTACTACCTGCTGATACATACCGTGTTCGAGGTCTTCGGAGCGAGTCTGGCGGCCCTGCGGCTGCCTTCCGTGCTGGGCCTGATCGTCGCCGTGGCGGCCACCGCGGCGACCGGTCGCCGGCTCGCCGGGCCGCTGGCCGGTCTCTCGGCCGGGCTGGTGCTGGCCCTGCTGCCGGTGATGCAGCGGTACGCGCAGGAGGGACGTTCCTTCGCGCTGGTGACGGCGGGGGTCGCGGTGGCGACCTGGCTCCTGGTGGGCGCGGTGTGCCCGGACGGCGGGAGGGACGCGCGCTCCGGCCGCCCGTGGCGCGCCGCCTGGGCGTGGCGCTGGGGCGCCTACACGGCGGTCATGCTGGTCACCGGACTGCTCAACTGGCTGTCGCTGTTCGCGGTGGCGGCCCACGGCTGGACGGTGCTCATCGCCTGGCGTCGCGGCCAACGCCCGCTAGCGGCACGCTGGTTGACGGCCGTCGTGGTGATAGTGGCGGGCACGCTGCCGCTCATACTCGCCAGCCGTCCGCAGGCGGTGCAGGTGTCGTGGATACAGCCCGCGTCCGCCGCCAGCCTGCTGGGGGTGACCGCGATGCTGGTGGTCGGCGTGGTGTGCGCCCGGGTACCGCGCCGCGCGGGTGCGGAGCTGTCGCCGGTCGCGGTGGGGCTGCCGCTGCTCGCCGTCCCGCAACTCGGGCTGCTGCTGGCCTCCTGGCTCGTCGAGCCGCTCTATGTCGACCGCTATGTGCTCTTCAGCTACACCGGGCTGTCGCTGCTCGTCGGTACCGCCGTCGCCTGGGCGGTACCGGCGTACGGCCGGGCCCGGGGCCGCAACTGGGGGCGGGCGCGCCGCGGGACGCTGCTCGCCGGGGTCGTGGCGGTCGCGTTCGTGGCGCTGCTGCCCCTGGAGCTGGGGCTGCGCGCCCCGACGAGCCGGACGGACGACGTGCGAGTGGCGGCGCAGAGGGTCGCGGCGGTCGCCCGCCCGGGAGACGGCGTCGTGTTCCTGCCCCACCAGCGGCGGGACGCCGCGCTCGTCACGCCCGGCGCGTTCAGCGGACTCGACGACCTCGCGCTGGCGAAGAGCCCGGTCGACTCCGGCACCCTGTACGGGATCGAGGCCGCACCGGAGCGCATACGGGCCGCGATGCTCGCCCACCGGCGCATCGTCGTCGTCAGTGACAGCGACAGTGCGGGCGGCGCCGGCTCCTCCCGGGTTCCGCAGTCGCCCGGCGATCCGGTCAAACGCGCGGTCCTCGCCCGGCACTTCACCGCCGTCAGCTCCGTCGAGACCGGGGGTCGCCGCGTGACGGTGTACGAGCGGAGGCGCTGAGGTCGGGCCCTGGGGCTGCGCGCGGCCAGAACGCTGCGCTAGGTTTTGGCCATGGCTGAATTCGTGCTGGTGGCGGGCGCATGGCTGGGGTCGTGGGCGTGGGACGAGGTGGTGCCGGAGTTGCGTGCGTCCGGGCACGAAACGCACCCTTTGACGCTCTCCGGACTCGCCGACAGACAGAGCGTGCCGGCCGGGCAGCAGACCCATGTGCGGGACATCGTCGCCGAGGTCGAACGCCTCGATCTGCGCGATGTCGTCCTGGTGGGGCACAGCTACGCGGGCATCCCGGTCGGTCAGGCCGCCGAGCGGATCGGCGACCGGCTGGCCCGCGTGGTGTTCGTCGACTCCCCCGTCCCGTCCGACGGTGAGTCGTTTGTCTCCGGCTGGCCGGACGGCCGGGCCGGGGTGGAGGCGGCGCTGGCCGCCAACGAGGACCGCTGGCCACCCCTGACCGCGGCGGACTTCGCAGGCCAGGGCCTTGCCGACGATCAGGTGGCACGGATCGTGCGCGGCGCGACGCCGCACCCCGGCGCCACACTGACCGAGCCGGCCGTGCTGGCGCGCCCGCTCGGCGAGCTCCCGGCGACGTACATCAAGTGCCTGCTCGACGGTCCCGAGCCCACCGACGACGTGACCGAGCTGCTGAAGAGCGAGCGGTGGCGGCTGGTGGAGATGGACACCGGGCACTGGCCGATGTTCTCCCAGCCGCATGAGCTGGCACGGCTCCTGCACCGGGCGGCCGCGGAGTCCTGAGCTCCCGGCAGGCTCCCGCCGGCCCGGGCCGCGACCGTCGTCGCGGAACCGGGCCGGCGGTCGTACCGGCAGGTCAGCGGGTCAGTTGTTGAGGCTGGTGTGGTTCCACCAGCCCTGGCGGCCGACGGTGAAGTCGACCGTCGGGCCGTTCCCGTTGAGCTTGCCCTGGTACTGCTGCCCCTTCTTCAGCGGGCTCTCGATCAGCTTGTCGTGGGCGTCCTGGATCGAGTCGATGACGAGCGTCGGGACCTTCTTCAGCATCGCCGGGTCGATGGGCTTCGAGGGGGAGATGGTGACGGCCTCGTCCCAGTTCGGGCGCTCCGCGAGCTGGTGCGCGAGGTGGACCTCGTCGCCCTCGCCGAACACCAGGTAGGTGAGGTACTCGGGGTAGGGCAGATTGCCCAGCCTGCGGAAGGAGAGGACGTCTTCCTTCTTGCACTCCACCTTGGTCTCGGCCGTCGTCATCTGCTGGAAGTCGCGGCTGCCGTCCGACTTCACCACCACCCGCTCCAGGTGGACGCTGAACTCCTTGCCCTGCTGCAGCTCCGGGAGCTCGAAGTGGTGCGGACAGCGCAGCGAGTAGAAGACCCGCTCGCTCTCGTGCTTGGCCAGGTCGTCCAGGTACATCTTCTTCAGCTCGCCGCCGTCCTTGATGCTGAAGCTGAAGACCGCCTGGTAGTCGTGGCCGGACTGCGGGTTGTACAGCGCCAGGTGGTAGAAGAAGAGCTTCTTCTTGCCCAGCAGCAGGAAGCGGTGGATGTGCTGGTGGCCGGATTCGGTTGGGCTCATGGTGCGTTCTTGCCTTTCATCGGGTGGAGATCGGTTGGGTGTCGCGCCGGCGCCGCGCCCAGAAGGGTCGGTCGGCCCAGCGGGTCTCTTGGGCGTGCACGACACGGTGGCCGTGCTGGTAGGAGGTACGGGCGGTGGTGACCTTCGCCGCGTAGTCGGCCAGCGCCGCCCGGTCGCCGCGGAGCCGGGCGTCCACCGCCTCGCCGGCGCTCAGCCCGGTGTAGAGGGCGGTGACGATGCCCTGCGAGCTGAGCGGGTCGAAGGCGGCCGCCGCGTCTCCGGCGGCCGTCCAGCCGTCGCCGTGCACCCGGTCCAGATGGGCGCTGTGGGCGGCGGCGCGGCGGGGCGGCCGCAGCGTGGCGAGGCCGTGCGGGCGGGCCCGGCGGGAGATGTGCCGGGTGGCCAGCAGCCGTTCGCGGAACCGCTCGGTGCCGCAGGTGGCGCCGGGCAGGTCGGGGTCGGTGAAGTAGGCGACCAGCCGGTGCCGGGAGGGCAGCAGGGCGGTGTACCACCAGCCGTCCTGGTCGGACTCGACCAGGGAACGGCTGTCCTCCCCGGCCTCCGGGGCCGGGTCGAGGGTGAGGTGGCGGGCGGTCAGCCGGTCGCCCGTCCGCCGGCGGGCGCCGGAGCGGACGGCGATCGCGGCGCCCCGCCCGGTGGCGTCCACCATCCAGCGGCAGCGGACCGTACGCTCCCGGTCGCCGCAGCGGTCGCGCAGGGCGAGCCGCCAGGTGCCGTCCGGCTGCCGGCACGGGTGCCGTACGGCGGTGTGCTCGGCGACGTCGGCGCCCGCCGCGCGGGCCGCGGCACGCAGCCGGCGGTCGAAGAGCGGACGGTCGAGGTGCCAGCCGTGGCCGTAGGGGTCGTGGAGGGAGTCCACGGCCTGCAGTTCGGCCGATCCCCAGGCGGACAGGTTGCCGTGGCAGGGCAGGTGTCCGGTGCTGAGGACCGGTCGGTCGACGCCGAGGTCGGCCAGGAGCAGCCGGCCCACGGACACCAGTGCCTCGCCGGCCTTGGGCGGCCCGGTGCCGGCGTCCGCGAGCAGGACCGTACGCCCGGCCCGTACGAGGGCGAGCGCGGCGGCACAGCCGGCCGGGCCCCCGCCTGCGACCACGACGTCGTAGGCGGGCAGGGGGCTCACTGGGCTCCGTGGAAGGGGTCGAGCTTCTCCAGGTACCCGGCGGCGATCGCCGACTCCTTCTGGCCGGTCGCGGCCATGACTTCCTGGACGGCCTGCTGCACGAGATCCGCCTCGACGGATTCGGCCGGGATGCTCCCCATCCAGGTGCCGGCCACGGCGGCCAGTTGGGGCACGCCCGCCTCGGGTACCTGGATGTTGATGAGGTTGGCGTGGTCGGGGGCCTTCTTGTATCCGGGCTCCGACTCCACCTGGATGTACTTGGGGAACTTCCCGTCGCCCACGGTGTATTCGTGCGTCTCGACGATGCCGAACTGGAACCACTTGTCGATCATCTGCCGGCGCTGGTCGTTGAAGGTGGTGCCGGTCAGGCCGCGCAGCCACACCGCCCGGTTCTCGAACGCCTTCTGCCTGGCGCTGTCGTCCTTGCCCTTCGGCTTGGTGTTGACGGTCGTGAAGTCGGACTTCTTGAGCACGTGGTTGGGCATCTGGGCGGGCCAGAACGTCGGCAGATACGGGCTGTAGCGGGGGCCGAGGTTGGCGAGCACCTCATAGCCGGAGCGGCAGCTCGCCGTGTCGCACTGCCAGGGGGCGGCCATCCAGCGGGTGAGGTCGCCCGGTCCCTGCGCGTGCAAGGGGCCGTTCTTGCCCAGCATCTCCTGGAGGTTGAAGACGTCGCCGTAGTCGGGTTCCGTGCTTCCCTGCGCGCGGTGCAGGATGCGGAAGGGCTCGGAGTACATGGTCTTGTGCCGCATCGGCCAGGTGACCTCGCAGCCCGGGTGGAAGGCGTCGGCGGCGCAGTTCTCCAGCGCGCCCCGGTCCAGCAGGCGCGGCCGTTCGGCGATGGGTGCCTTGTCCACGTCCGGGTAACCCTTGCGGGTCGGGCCGGTGGTGAAGTGGCCTTCGGCCCACTGGGCCAGCATGTGGTCCTGGGTGGGCGAGAGCATGATGTGCTGCCGCACGGAGTTGGGCTTGCTGGACATGGCGTCGCCGTAGAGCCACGGCCAGGGCAGCGGGGACATCCCGTCGCGGTCGTAGTCGCGCATGTGGATGTAGACCTGGCGGCGCAGCTCGCGGCTGGACTCGCCCGGGTCGGCGAGCCGGTCGCGCATGGCCGGGTCGCGGAAGTCGTGCGGGCCCTTCCAGCCGAACTGCGTGGCGAAGCCGTGGTTGACCCACTGCAGGTCACTGAAGCGCGTCAGCAGCGGTTCGATGTCGTCGGGGTACGAAGGCTTCGGGACGCGGTCCAGCGTCCGTTCGGTGACGTAGACGTCGTAGAGCAGGTCGTAGAGGGTACGGACGGTCTTGACGCCGGGTGCGTAGTGCGGCGGGGCGACCACGACCCAGGCCGGGGACGCCGTCTTCGCGACGCCGTCGATGGTGACCTCCGCCGTGACCGGGCCGTCGGAGACGTCGTCGTACCAGGTGGCGTTGTTGGCGACGCCGGTGATCGGCTCCTCCTTGTCGGCCCAGGAGGCCGACTTCCCGATTCCGCCGACGACCATCAGACGGCCGTCGCTCTGGGTGGAGATCGAGCCCAGGGAGACCGGCTTCTTCATCACCTTCCCGTCGAACGAGGCGGTCTCGTGCTGGGAGGCGCGGATGGTCTTGCGGCCGGGGTCGTTGACGAGGTCCTTGCGCGCCGCTCCCTTGACCTTGGGGTTGCGCCGACCGCGCTGCTCCGGCTTCAGGTTGACGGCCTCGGGAATGTCGAGCGGGATGTGGAAGTCGTACCAGGCGGGTTTCTTGTTGGCCAGGTGCACCGACCACTTGATCTCGGTCACGTCCGGGTCGTCCAGGGTGAGTTCCCTGACGACCTTCCCCTCCTGGTTGTAGCCGTAGAGCCGGAAGCGGGCGGCCTGCTTGATGATCTTCCCCGAGCCGTCCTTGTAGGAGCCGGGCGGCAGCGGCGGTTGGTCCGGTGACTCCGGGCCGATGAAGGGCGGCTTGTCACTGTTGCCGACCCGGGCGATGCCGATCGCGGGATGAATCTTCACCTGGACTATCTGGTCCTTCGAGCCCATCGAGGAGCCTTTCCTTGGGTGGATGCACATAAATCCCCGAAGGACTCGACCGTAGGTTCGGCCCAATCCGTCCGGCGATTCGAAGGCGTCACAATGGGTGCACGGATTCACTCCTTCGAGTCGGCGTGTCTGTGGATCTGCCCCCAGGAGGCGTACGGAGCGTGAGGGCCTCGGCTGGAGCGGCGGGGGTGATCACACCGTGTTAGCGTGAAGATGTCCGTATCCAACGGACGTGCGCGCACTGGCCTTCACCCGTTTCCTCGAACTTCCCAGAGGGAGATGGTGATCATGGCGCGGGACCGTCTCTTCCACGCGCCCCGGGTCGGCACGCACGCCCGGACGGACGAGAAGACCTCCACCTGGACCGCCGCACGAACGGACGGTGCCCGGGCCGATGTGGACTGGGCCAGCCTCGCCCAGCGGATGCAGGGAGCGCTGCTGCGCCCCGGGGATCCCGGGTTCGACGACGCCAGGAAGCTCTTCAACCCACTCAATGACGACCAGGTGCCGGCCGCGGTCGCACAGTGCGAGTCGACGGCCGATGTCCGCGAGGCAGTGCTGGCGGCCGCACACCGGGTTCCCCTCGCCGCCCGCAGCGGCGGGCACTCCTACGTCGGCTACTCCGCACCGCACGGCGGACTCACCCTCGATCTGCGCCGCATGTCAGCCGTGGACGTCCAGCCGGACGGCACCGCGACCGTCGGCGCCGGCGCCGCACTGCGCGACGTCTACAGCGCACTCGGCCAGGCGAACCGCGCTCTGCCCGCCGGCTCCTGCTTCACCGTCGGCATCGCCGGAGTGACCCTGGGCGGCGGAATCGGCGTACTGCAACGCAAGTTCGGGCTCACCTGCGACCACCTCGTGGCCGCCGAGATGGTCACCGCGGACGGGAGGACGCTGACGGTCTCGGCCTCGCAGACCCCGGACCTGTTCTGGGCCCTGCGCGGTGGCGGCGGGGGCAACTTCGGGGTCGTCACGCAGTTCACCTTCGCGACCGACCCGGCTCCGGCGACGCTGACGGTGTTCTCGCTCGTCTTCCCCTCGGGGAACGTGACCGGGGTGATGACCGCATGGCAGCCGTGGATCACTGCCGCGCCCCGGGAGTTGTGGGCGAACCTCAACATCTCCGGTGGAAAACCGCCGGGCTGCCGGGTGGCCGGCTGCTTCGTCGGTCCGAGAGCTGCCTGCCAGCCCTTGCTGGACGACCTGCTCGCACGCTGCGACCCCGTCGTGCCCATCCGGCGAACGGTCGAGGAGCGCGACTACTTCAAGGCCATGCGCTTCTTCTCGGGCAGCTCCGAACGGGAGAGGTTCGTCGCCTCGTCGCGGATCATCAGCGAGCCCACCAAGAACCCGGGCGCTGTGACCGCCGTGATGACCGGCCGTACGGGCATGTCGCTGATCATCGACTCCCTCGGTGGTGCGGTGGCCGATGTGGGCGCCCAGCAGACCGCCTTCCCGCACCGCAAGGCCTTCGCCACGGCACAGATCTACGCGACCACGACGGCGGCGGCCGAGGCCCAGACGACCCGCAGCGTCGGCGAGGTCGTGGCCGGACTCGGCGCCCAGGGCATGGGCGGCGGTTATGTGAACTACATCGACCCGGCCCTCCCCGACTGGCCGCAGGCCTACTACGGCCCGAACGTCGACCGGCTGCGCTCCATCGCGCGCGACTACGACCCGGACAAGGTGTTCGGCTTCCGGCAGGCCCTCACCCAGGCGTGAGCGGGCCCCTCACCGGGTCGTCCCGTCCTTGAGGCTGACCGGCCGGTCGTCGCCCAGCTCGCTGAAGAGCCGTCCCGCCCGCACCGCGTCCCAGAGCACGGCGCTGCCCTTGGGGGTGGGGATGCCGACGGCGGCCACGGGTACGTTGACCTGCTTGCCGCGCCCGGCCGTGACCCCGCGGAGGGCCTGGAACAGCGAGGTGAGGTCCAGCAGGCCGGTGTTGCGGTCGACGACGAGCGTGTCCAGGCCCGCGTTCACGGCGGGAAAGAGGGCGAACGGGTTGAGCAGGGTGCCCGGTGTCCCGGCCCGGTGGGCGAGGGCGGACAGGAACTTCTGCTGGTTGCGGGTGCGGCCCAGGTCGCCCTGGGCCTCCTGGTGGCGCTGCCGCACGAAGGCGAGCGCCGTCGTGCCGTCCAGCGTCTGACAGCCCTTCCTCAGGTCGGCGCCGGACTTCTCGTCCTTCAGATCCCGGTCGAGGCACATCGGGACGCCGCCGACCGCGTCGACGAGGTTGACGAAGCCCGCGAATCCGACCTCCACGTAGTGGTCGATGGTCAGTCCGGTGTTGTGCTCGATGGTGCGGACCAGCATGCGGGGGCCGCCGAGCGCGAACGCCGCGTTGAGCTTGTTCTTCGCGGGTCCATGGCGCTTGCCGGTCATCGGGCTGGTGTAGGCCGGGACGGTCACCCACGAGTCGCGCGGCAGGCTCACCATCGTGGTGCCGGCCGAGCCGGTGTGCAGCAGGATCATCGAGTCCGTCCGCCGCCCGCCGGCCGATCCGGTGTGCAGGTCCTTCTTCTCCCGGTCGGTGAGGCCGGTGCGGCTGTCGGATCCGACGAGGAGGTAGGTGGTGCCCTTGCCGGTCCGCCCGCGCGCTTCCGGTGCGCCGAGGTCGACACCGCTGTTGAGCTGGCTGTCGGCCCAGGCCAGGGTCCCGGCGGGTACGGCCAGCAGCATGACGAGCAGCGCGATGACCGTCCGCCGCAGTGGCCGCCGTCGGCGGGAGCGGTGGGACCGGCGCCCGGGGGGTGGCGCTCCGGGCTCGCCCGGGGGCGGGGCGCCGCCTGCGTCGGCCAGGTCGCTGCCGGCCCACCGGCCCAGCGGGTCGCTCATTTCTCACTCTCCTCGGTCACTTCGACGACAGGCCGGTCAGGCGCGGCACGGGCTCGTCGAGCAGGTGCTGGTTGGCGGTGCCGGTGCGCTGCATGCGGTGCCACTTGAGCCGGGTCCCGAGCAGGGCGGTGACCACGGACTGGATCACGACGAGGTACAGCAGCTGCCGGTAGAAGAACAGCTGCAGCGGCAACGCCCACAGGGCACTGAGCGGTTCGCGGTCCAGGCGCAGCGCGTACCCGGCGGTGATCAGCTGGACGACGAGGAAGCCGAGCCAGACCGCGATCGCCTGCGCGGTGTCGCCGAAGCACACCCCGTACAGGGCGAAGACGTCGACGACCGGCGCGAACAGCGGCAGGACGATCTGGAACAGGGCGAGATACGTCAGTCCGCGACGGCCGAAGCGACCGGCGGGGCCGAACTCCAGGACGGCGTGGCGGTGCTTCCACATGGACTGCAGGGTGCCGTAGCACCAGCGGTAGCGCTGACGCCACAACTGGCTGAAGGTGCTGGGCACTTCGGTCCAGGCGATGGCCGTCTCCTCGTACACCACCCGCCGGCCCACCCGCCACAGCGCCATCGTGAGGTCGGTGTCCTCGGCGAGGGTGTCGTCGCTGATGCCGCCGATGGCGGTCAGTGCGTCCCGGCGGAAGGCGCCGATGGCGCCGGGCACCGTCGGCATGCACTCCAGCACCTCGAACATCCGCCGGTCCAGGTTGAACCCGAGGACGTACTCGAGGTGTTGCCATCTGCCGAGCAGGCTGCGCCGGTTGCCGACCTTGGTGTTTCCGCTGACCGCGCCGATCGTCGGGTCGGCGAGCGGCTGGATCAGCCGGTGGAGGGCGTCCGGTTCGAAGACCGTATCGGCGTCGATCATGACGATGATGTCGCAACGCGCGTAGCTCAAGCCGGTGCTGAGCGCCCCGGGCTTACCGGAGTTGGGCTGCTGGACCACCGTCACCCGCGGATCGGCGATACCCCGGGCGAGCTCCGCGGTACGGTCCGTCGACCCGTCGTCGATGACGATGATCTGCAGGTCCCGGTGCGTGGAGGCCAGCAGTGAGCGCACCGTGGCCTCGATGCCCGCTTCCTCGTTGTGCGCGGGGACCAGCACCGTCACCGGCTCGGTCACCTCGCGCAGCCAGGGCGCGCCGGACCGGTGTCTGCGCCGGCGTCGTACGTGCACCCGGGCGAGGAAGGCGAGCAGCACCAGCCGGAGCACGCCGAGCCCGCCGGCGATCCCCAGCGCCCAGGTCATCGAGCGCGCGAAGGCGTGCCCGATGGACTGCGTCCAGATCAGCGCCTTGCCCTGGGCGTGCTCGGGCAGCGAGGCCGCGGTGGTGAGCGAGGGCCGGCCGAGCCCGCGGGTGACGGTGGTGAACCGTCCCACGTCCGGGTCGGCCAGCAGGTTCTTCGCCTCCTGGTACCCGAGGGCGGTGTGGCTGAACTGCCGTACCACGCCCTGCGGAGGCTTCCGGGAACGGTGCGTGGCGGCGACGAGGAGGTACCCCTGCGCGGAGGCGCGTCGCGCCGCGGTCCATTCCGCACCGCACATGGTGTCGGCGGTGGTGGTGTGCGGCAGCCGCAGCAGCCGGGTGTTGACGTCCGCGGCTCCCGCCAGGGCGGTCTGGGTGAGCGAGAGTTCCAGCTGGGCGCGGAGCGGCGAGGCGCTGCCCAGGTCGCCGCCGGTGTAGGTGTACGAGCCGATCTCGTGACCCTCGTCGCGGATGCGGCGCACCAGTTCGGGATGGCGGGCCGCCTGGGTTCCGTAGAGGAAGAACGTCGCGTGCGCGTGCTGGGTGCGCAGCAGGTCGAGCAGCCGGGGTGTCCACACCGGGTCGGGTCCGCCGTCGAAGGTGAGCGCGGCGGTCCGGTGCGGCATCTGCGCGGTCTCGGCGCCGCCGGGGGTGACCCGCAGTACGGGGGCCCCGTTGTCGGCGGACTTCGGTATGGGGCTGGTACACGCGTGCCGCGTCCGGGCGCCGTCGACCTCGTGGGTGGTCCAGCCTTCGAAGAGCAGTGAGGTGGCGACGATGGGAAGGATCAGCAGCAGGAGTATCCAGTGCCAGCGTGGGGGGTGGCGCAGCGCGTGCCGCGCCTGCCCTGACAACGCCACAACGGGCCCTTTCTGTCGAGGGGACATGCCACGTGCGAGGGGTTCTCACGGAGCAGGTCTGGTGTCGACGGGGGGCCGGGGCGTGTGGTGCCCGACGGGTACGGCCGGTCCGGAGGTGTGGTCGGGCGACGCCGAGGGATGGGCGCCGGCCGGAACACCGGGCTCATGGCGAGCGGTGTGCCGCGGGAGCGGATCGGCCTTTCCCGGCGCGGGCTTTGCGTCCGGTTGCTGGAGGCCGCCGAACACGACGGCGAGGATCACGAGATATCCGGTGCACATGCACCCTACGGTCAACGCCGCGTGTCCCAGTAAACGTCGACGCCTGCCTGACGTGTCGACAAATACGGGACGATTGCGTTGCTTACGGGTGCGAATGCTGTGGGGGGTAGCGGTTCGCATGGGCCGTGAGTGTAACCAGATACCGCGAAGGAGAATAGGAAAGATCAGGCACACGAAGCCCTTATCGCACTCCCGCCGACGGATTCGTACTGTGAAGTAACTCACGGCGTCCGGCGGCGGAAGCGGATAATTGAATCTCTTACCGCACAGCTGCGTACGTTTCTTGCCGTAATGAATTGAGCAAGGGCACTCAAGGTATTTCCGCCCCACTTAGGGCGATTTCGCCGACGGCACGTCAAACTCCGTTGCACCGCCGGACAGTCGGTCCCCGCCGTACGGATCAGGCCGGTGCCGGCAGCTCGCGCATCAGGTCGGCCGCCTTCTCGGCGATCATGATGGTGGGCGCGTTGGTGTTGCCCCGCACCACGGTGGGCATCACGGAGGCGTCCACCACCCGCAGCCCGCTCACCCCGTGCACCCTGAGCCGGGAGTCGACGACCGGGCCGATGGCACAGGTCCCCGCCGGGTGGTACAGGGTCTGCAGCTCGCACCGTGCGAAGTCCAGCAGGCCGGCGTCCGTCAGGGATTCGGGGACGCGGAAGTCCGCCCTGCGGTGCTTGCGCAGGCTCGGCCGGTCGGCGATGTCCAGCAGCATCCGCAGCGCCCGCACCATCGTGGTGCGGTCCTCCTCGGTGGCCAGATAGTTGTGCAGGATGTGCGGTTGGGCGCTGGGCATGGTGGACCGCAGGGAGACCTTGCCCCGGCTGGTGGGGGTGAGCAGGGCCGCGCCGACCATGAAGGCGTGGTCGAAGACGGGGCCGATGCCCTCCTCGTGGAACATCACGGGGGTGGCGTGCACCTGGATGTCGGGGGCATCGAGGCCCTCGCGGCTCCGGTGGAACCCCCCGGCCTCCCCCACGTTGGAGGTGAGCGGGCCGCGGGCCTCGTCCTGCAGCAGGCGCATGTTGTCCGGTGACTCGGCGGTCAGCAGGGTTTCGGTGTCGGTCAGGTAGGAGAGGCCGACGTGCGGGTGGTCCTGCAGGTTCTCCCCCACCGGGAGGTCCACCCGGGGCGTGATGCCGCGGGCCGCCAGTTCGTCCGCCACGCCGATGCCCGACAGCATGAGCAGCTGCGGGGAGTTGTACGCACCGGCCGAGAGCACCACTTCCCGTCCGGCGCGCAGCCGGCGCAGCTCGCCGCCCCGCTCCAGCTCCACACCGGCCGCGCGAGCGCCCTCGAACAGGACGCGGGTGCACTGGGCCCCGGTGAGCACCTCCAGATTCGGCCTCTCCAGGGCCGGCCGCAGGTAGGCGTCCGCGGTGCTGCAGCGCATGCCGTCGCGCTGCGTGAGGTGGTAGTAGCCGACGCCGTCCTGTTCGGGACCGTTGAAGTCGGGGGTGTAGGGGTGGCCGGCCTCCTGAGCTGCCGCCACATAGGCGGCCATCAGGGGGTTCCGAGAGCGGCCCTCGCTGACCGTGAGCGGTCCGCCGGTCCCGTGCCAGGGCGATCTGCGCCCCTGGAAGTCCTCGGCGCGCAGGAAGTAGGGCAGAACGTCGTCCCAGCTCCACTCCTCGGCGCCGGCGGCGGCCCAGGCGTCGTAGTCGTGCCGGTTGCCGCGGATGTAGACCATCGCGTTCATCGACGAGGAGCCGCCCAGCATCCGGCCCCGCGGCAGAAAGCGACGGCGTCCGTCGAGTCCCGGTTCGCACTCGCTCAGATAGCGCCAGTCGTACTTCGTCTGGAACAGCTTGCCCATCGCCGCCGGAATATGGATTTCCGGGGCATCGTCCACCGGTCCCGCCTCGACGAGCAGAACGCGGACGTCGTCGTCCTCAGTGAGCCGGGACGCCAGCACACAGCCGGCCGAACCGGCCCCCACGATGATGTAGTCGTACACCCGTCCCCCTCATCCAGCCTGCTTGCGGACCTCTCCACCCAAGCCGTATCGGCGGGTCCGCTCACACCGGGAAACCGGCCATTTGTCCGTGCCATCGCGCCTGTCGCCGGGGGTGCGGCTGCCGGGCACACCGGTCACGGCGAGCGGAATCAGCCGCGCCGAATTCCGTGCGGTCCGTACCGCGGCGGATTTGCGTCTGCAGTCCCCTCGCCGCGCAACCGAACGCCGGTGACCTGATTTCGACAGCGCGGTCCGGCACACCGTCCGGCCCCGGCGGGAAAGGGCGAAAACGTCAGCACAGCGAATAAACAAGTGCAACGGATGCACTTTCGGATCAGGTCAACCGCAGGGGGTAGGGTGGACCGCATGACCGAGACGGCGGGGCGCCGCGAGCGCAAGAAGGCCCGGACGCGCCAGGCCCTGGCGGACGCCGCGCTGCGGCTCTTCCTGGAGCACGGCTACGACAGCGTCGGCGTCCGGGACGTGGCGGAGGCGGCGGATGTCTCGGTGACCACGCTGTTCAAGCACTTCCCCAGCAAGGAAGCGCTCGTCTTCGACGAGGACGAGGACCACGAGGCCGCCCTGATCGCCGCCGTACGCGACCGGGCCCCGGGCCAGTCCGTCCTGACCGCGCTGCGCGACCACGTGGCGCGAACCCGGCTGTCCGTCCCCGGCGACGACCCGGACTTCCGCGCCTTGCGGCAACTGGTGGAGTCGACCCCCGCACTGCAGGACCACATGCACCGCATGTGGCTGCGGCACGAGACGGCCCTGGCCGCCGCCATCGCCGAGGAGACGGGAGCCCCCGCGGGCGACATCGGCGCGGCCGCCCTGGCCCACTTCGTCATGGAGAGCCCGCGCCTCGTCCGCGGGCACGACGACCCGGGACGCGCCCTGCACGAGGTGTTCGCCCGGCTGGAACACGGCTGGGGGGACGGGCGGGAGAACGGCTCGCCCTGAGGGGACCGCGGCGCGGCAGGACCCCGCCGTTCGGGCCGGTGCCGGTTGCCCGCAGCCTTGTTGAGCCGGTTCGCCGGGCGTAGCAGACTACGCGTCCAGTGGTCCGCAGGGACGGTCTGAGGGGGCGGTGGAGCGATGGATCCGATGCTTGCCAGTGCGGGTACGGCGCTGGTCGGACTGATGGTGACCGAGGCCTGGGGGCAGGCGCGCGAAGGTGTGGTCACGTTGTGGCGGCGGGTGCGGCCCGCCGACGCCGACGCCGTCGGCCGGGAGCTGGAGGAGGCGCGCTGCGAACTCGTCGAGGCCCGCGACGGGGACGACGGCGAGGCGACGGAGCGGGAACTGGCCGGTGAGTGGCAGCGGCGGCTGCTGCGTGTGCTGCGGGACGATCCGGCGGCCGCCGACGAGCTCAGGCGGGTGCTGGAGGCGGCCAGGGGCGCCCTGCCCGCCGAAACCCCCGCGGCCGGCCCGCGGTTGCAGGCGCGCGCGGACGGCAACGCCCGGATCTACCAGGCGGGACGCGATATGCGGGTACAGGGTTCATGAGCGACGGGGCGTCCTTCCGGGCCGATGCGCACGAGCGGGCCCGGATCTACCAGGCCGCCCGTGACCTGCACATCCACGAGCGGGGAGAGGCCCGCCCGGCAAGAGAGGGAGCCCGGCTCTCACTGGTCCGTCTGCTGTCCTGCTTCGCCGATGCGCCGCTTCCGGTGTCCGTCCTGTCCCCCGAGGCCGTCGCCGCCGTCCGGATGCCGGAGTTGCCGGTGGAACAGGTGGCGGCCGAGCTGCGCAAGCTGCCGAACGTCACGGGTGCGCGCGGCGGGGCGCACGGTGAGCCGCCGGTTCCCTGCGTACCGGCGGGCGCCGCAGCCGTCGCACCGCCGCAGTCGCCGTCGGGGCCGGAACCGGCGTCGGAGTCGGAGTCGGAGCCGGAGTCGGCAGGCGAGCTGACGGACGGGGAGCGCACCCGGCTGTGCACCTACGCCGCGGCTCTGCTCGACCATGCCCTGCTGCGCTCCCCCGACGGCGCGTCGCCGGCCCTCCTCGATCTGCTCGCTCCGCATGCGATGGCGCTGTTGTGGCGCTTAGGCGACGCACCGGCGCGGGCGGCCGCCGTCGCCCGCCGGGTACGGGACGCGTACGCCGGGTCCGGACGGTACGCGGAAGGGCTGTCGTTCGCGGTCCGGATCGTGGAGTCGACCGCCGGAGCGGAGCTCGCCGACGGGCTGGCGCTCGGTCAACTCCATGTGGAATGCGGGGACTTCGGGGAGGCGGAGGCGGTGCTGCGGCCGGTGCTCGCCCGGGCGGAGACGGAGGCGGGCGGGCGCGGGCTCTCGCTTGCCGGGCGTACCGGCCCGAGCCTTGCCGAGATGTTCCGGGAGAACGCCGAAGGCCCGTTCCTCAGCCGGCTCTCCCCGGCCGACTGCCACGTCCTGACACAGATCGCCGACGTCCAGCACGCCCTGGCGAACGCCCTGTACGGGCGGCGGCACTACGCGGAGTGCGAGCGGCTGCTGCACGCGGCCGCGGGACTGCGCTGGCGGGTCCTGGGAGCGGCCCATCCCTCGCGCATGCTGGCCCAGATGCATCGCGCACGGGCGCTGGGGCACCAGCGCCTGTGGTACGAGGCCTTCGCGCTGGTCGACGACGCCCTCTGCTACCTGGACCGGGCCGAACGCGCCGGCGACCACGAACGGGATACCGCCCTGGTCCGGCTCGCCCATGCGGAGGTGACGGCCGCGGCGGTGCGCTCGCTGCGGGACGAGGGCGCGAGCCGCTCACGGGGTGTGGGGATGTTTCCGGCACCGGTGGTGCGCTTCCTGGACCGTACGGTGGGCACCAACACCAAGCCGGAGAGGCTCGGTTGGGACGATGCGCACCGGCTGGCACAGGAGGCGGTGCTCGCCTGCGACCGCGCCTTCGGCGGCGGGCACCCGCAGACGCGGGCCGCCCGTGCGCTGCTCGAACAGTGCGCCCGGGCACGCGGCTCGGCCTCCTAGGGCCTGTGCGAGGGGTCAGGCCCTAGCGACGGAGACCGCCAGGCCGGGGGTGCCGGGCCTTGGGCCCCCGTCGCTCGCGCGCCCCTCTCATCCCTCTCGTCCCGCTCGCTCACCCGTCCCCGAAGAGCCGCCCCGCGCCGAAGAGCCGCTCCTCGTTGCGGAGGGCGTGCGCCGCGACGCGCTCGCCGAGGACGATCCCCGCCTCGTCGGCGGAGCGGGTGTGGATCCCGGAGAAGACCCGGGCGTCCGCGTTCTCCGCGGAGAGCTGGCGCCACGCCGTGTAGGTGCGGGTCACCCCGGGAGCCGTGGGGCTGGTCAGCTTGAAGGGTGCCGTACGCGGCCCGACCAGCGCCGAGAGGACGGTCTGTGCCGCACCCGCGTACGTGTTGTGCCCGCTGGGGTAGTCCGGATGGGCCGGGGTGGCGTGCAGCGGCGTCCACCGGGGGTCGGGGTCGATCCCGCCGGAGCGGATCGCCGTGACCGGACGCCACCGCTGATAGGTGTACTTGCTGTCGGAGGTGGCGATCTGCGTGTCCACCAGCGCCACGTGGAAGAGCGCCACGAGCCTGGCCCGTGCGGCCGGGGACTGCGACGACCGCGACAGCGCGACCCGCAGCGGCTCGGTGTACAGCGTCAGCGAGGAGCCCAGCCAGAAGGTGGCGGTCTCGGTCTGGTGCGCGCTGCGGACGACGCTGTTCGCCGCCCCGTAGGCACGTACCTCGGCCAGATCGGCACGGTAGCGCGCGGAGTCCAGGGCGGGCGGCGCGGGCAGCCGGTACTGGTCGGCGCCGTCGAGCAGGAACGGCCGGGCGAGCCGGCTGCCGTACTGGGCGGCGGCCGCGTACTCGGGCGGGGTCGGCTGCCATACGCCGGCCGCCGACGGCGGCACGGTGAACGGCGCGTTCACCGAGGCCGGGTCGAGGCCGTCGCCCCTGCGGGACACCAGTACCAACCGGGCCTCCCGGGCCCCGGCCACCACCCCTGCCGACTCGGCCGGCCCGTCCGGGATGCGGTCCAGCGTCGTCCGCAGCGCCGCGTCCAGTTCCCGCGTGCGGGAGGGAACCAGCACCACGAGGGAATCGTGCACGGCGGACGCGAGGGCCGCGTCCTGGAAGTCGCTTCGGCCGTCCCGTCCCACGCCCGCCGGCACCTTCCGCACGGATCGCGCGGCGGCCAGCCAACTGACCGCCCAGGTACGGCTGTTGGTGACCTGGGTGGTGACGCCGCTCGCCGCCACGGTCGCGGCGGTCGTGTCGTACCAGTCGAGCACCGCGGACGGGCGCGCCGGCCGGCCCTGCGGCGCGGCGGCCACGGCGGGTGGGCCGGCGGCGCCGGCGGCCAGGAGGGCTGCCGAGCCCAGTGCCACCAGGGCGGTGCGGGTGGAACGGGCTGCGCGGCGGGTTCCGAGTGGGGTCATGCGTACTCCTTCACGGGATGCGGAGCGCGGGATGCGGGTGCGGGGCACCGGCTGCCGGGTGGGCGCTGCTGCCGGGCACAGGCGTACTCTCGCGCACGCGCAGACACGCACCGCTCGTGACAACGAAGCCGCAACGCAATGGCAACGACGGCTTCGTACGGCCGCCGAGCGGCGTCACCGCACGGGGACCGGCGGGCCGGTGACGCTCAGCCCTTCTGCCCGCGCGCCACCGCCAGGTCGGTGAGCAGCGCCGTCCGCGGAGCGGCCGCGGCCCAGGCGCCACGCTGGGTCAGCACGGCCACCGCGCAGGTCGGGAACTTCTCCCGGGTCCGTTCGAGGGCGTCGCCGAGGCCCTCTTCGGCGAGCAGCAGTACGAGGTCCTGGGCCGCGGGGTTGTGGCCGACCAGCAGCAAGGTGCGCACGCTGTCCGGGGTTTCGCGGACGACGGCCAGCAGCTCGTCGGCTTCCGCGGCGTAGAGCCGGGGGTCGTGACGGACCGGGGGCGGTGCCGTGAGGCGGGCGGCGGCGCGTTCCCAGGTCTGCCGGGCCCGTGCGGCGGTCGAGCAGACGACCAGGTCCGGTACGCAGCCGGCGTCCCGCAGCCAGCGTCCGGCGGCAGGGGCATCGCGCCGTCCGCGCTTGGCGAGCGGCCGTTCGTGGTCGGCCACGTCCGGTGGCCAGGCGGACTTCGCATGCCTCAGGACGACCAGTCGGCGCATCTCCGCCATGGGGCCTCCTCCCATCGTCGACGGCCCGGCTACTTCCCGGGGGGCTGTGGGGGCGTTTGCTCGGCGGGGAACAGGATCGGGCTGAGGAGGTGCCGCGTGCGCTCCGGTGAGGGCTCGTTCCCCATCCGGGGCAGGAGCACGCTGCGCAGTTCGCCGATCATCTCGGCCCGCTCGTCCTCGGTCAGCCAGACGGCGTGCTGGCGGTAGCCCACATCGTCGGCGGTGGGGTCCGCGCCGTCCCGGTCGAGGTAGGCGTTGAATTCGGCCAGCAGGGTGGCCATGGCCACGGCGAACGCCCGGCGGTGGTCCGCCGGCGACACCGACGCCGCCGTGTCGGCGTCGATCACCGCGCGCGCCCGGTGCAGCCGGTACCGGCGTTCGACGGCGCCGCGCACCCGCTGTTCGCCGACCACTTCGAGGAGGTTTCCGTCGGCGAGCAGGCCGACGTGCCGGTACACGGTGGCCTTCGAGACGTCGGGCAGGAGGGCGCACAACTGGGAGGTCGTCAGCGTCCGCCCGCCGTACATGGCGTGCACGATGCGCAGCCGCACCGGATGCAGCAGCAGGTCGACCGTGTCCATGGACGTACGATCTCACATCGGATACCGTTCTCAAACCTGAGAATGGTTCACCGATCTTCTCCGGCGCCGATCACCTCCGGCGCCGGCCACCCCCACCCGACCTCAAGGAGCCGGCCATGCCGCAGCCCTCGCCCACCGCCCGGACCGAAGCCGCCCCCGCTCCCCTGCCTCCCCTGCCTCCCCTGGGACGCCGGTACGGCATCGGGCGGGAGCGGGAACTGATGCTGCACCGCTCCGGCACCGGCGGCCCGGCCGTCGTGTTCCTGCCGGGAGCGGGGATGGTCGGCCTGGACTACCTGAACACCCATGACCGGGTCGCCGAGCTCACCACGAGCGTGCTCTACGACCGCGCGGGCACCGGCTGGAGCTCTCCGGCCGGGCTCCCCCGGACCGCCGCCGAGGTCGTCGGCGAACTGCACGACCTGCTCCGCACCGCCGCTGTGCCCGGCCCCTTCCTGCTGGTCGGCCACTCCCTGGGCGGGGCCTACGCACGCCACTACGCGCAGCGCTTCCCGGACGAGGTGGCCGGCCTGCTGCTGCTCGACCCATTCCACGAGGACCTTCACGACCACGCACCCCAGGAGCTGCGGGACAAGCTGGCGCAGATGAACGATCAGGAGCTGCCGGAGCTGACCGAAGAACAGCTCGGCCTCGCCCGCGCCCGGCTCGCGCCCCTCTTCGCGAGCTGGCCGGGTGCCGTTCGTGAGCCGCTGGTCGAACACCACCTCTCCGCGTGGCGGACCGGGTGGCAGGAGAGCGGCAATGTCTACGACGAGGTCGCCGACGAGCTCCGGAACGGCCCGGCCCTCCCCGACGTGCCGCTGATCGTGCTGACCGCACTGGGCCACGACGCCACCCAGGCCGGTCTCTGGTCCGAGCACGAGCTGCGCGAGATCAACCACGCCAAACGCGCCCTGCACGCACAACTGGCCGGTTCGGTACCCCGCGGCGAGCACCGGATCCTCGACGACGCCGGACACGGCTATCTGCACGAGGAGCGCCCGGATGCCGTACTGAGCGCGGTCGGCGACCTGCTCGGCCAGGCCGCCGGGTGACCTGGGCCGGGGGCCGGAGGGCGGCTCGGCGTCAAGGTTGCGTAAGGCCGGGCGGTGCCCGGCGCCACGGCCCGTAAGAGAGCCGCAAATTCCTTGCCGGGCACGGCTTGTGCCGCCCGGTACCGCCGTAGATTCGCCCACGGCCGACGGATGCGCGAAGCCGCCATGCTCCGCCCACCGGCCCGCCCGTCCGCGGCCACCGCCCCCTGGCCACCCGGCCGCCCGCCCACGCAGGAGGCCGCACTCGCAGAAAGTCTCCGCATGGCTCCCGCCCCGCCCCACGCCCCGACCGCGCCGCCGACTCCGGCGGACGGGACGGCCTCCCTCCCTCCCCACGGCGCCCGGGCGCAGGGAGGCCGCCGACGGCGACGGCGGGAGCCGGGCGGGCTGTTCGACCCCAAGGTGCTGCTGACGTCCCTGCCCGGGGCGCTGCACAAGCTGCACCCGCGAGCGCTGGCCACCAACCCCGTGCTGTTCGTCGTGGCCTGCGGCTCCGTGCTCACCACGCTCTCCGCGCTGCTCAACCCGTCCGTGTTCACCTGGGTGATCAGCGGCTGGCTCTGGCTGACCGTCGTCTTCGCCAATCTCGCGGAGGCGGTCGCCGAGGGCCGCGGGCGGGCGCAGGCCGCCTCGCTGCGCAAGGCGCGTACGGACATCACGGCCCGGCGGCTGCGGGACAACTGGCGCGTCGGCATCGACCTCCGGGGCGCCGCCACCGAGACCGTCGGGGCCGCCGAACTGCAGCCCTTCGACTTCGTACTGGTCGAGGCGGGCGAGGCGATCCCGGCGGACGGCGAGGTGGTCGAAGGGGTCGCCGCGGTCGACGAATCGGCGGTCACCGGCGAGTCCGCGCCCGTCATCCGCGAGTCCGGGGGCGACCGTTCCGGTGTCACCGGCGGCACCACCGTGCTGTCCGACCGCCTCGTCGTACGCGTCACCTCCCGTCCCGGACAGTCGTTCCTGGACCGGATGATCGCCCTGGTCGAGGGCGCGACCCGGCAGCGGACCCCGAACGAGATCGCGCTGCACATCCTGCTCGCCGCGCTCACCATCGTCTTCGTCCTCGTCGTCGTCACGGTGCAGCCGATGGCCTCCTACGCGGGCGCCGCCCAGCAGACGGCGGTGCTGGTCGCCCTGCTCGTCACCCTGATCCCGACGACGATCGGCGCGCTGCTCTCCGCGATCGGCATCGCCGGCATGGACCGGCTCGTCCAGCGCAACGTCCTGGCCATGTCGGGCCGCGCGGTCGAGGCCGCCGGCGACATCAACACCCTCCTGCTCGACAAGACCGGCACCATCACCCTCGGCAACCGTCAGGCGGTCGCCTTCGTCCCCCTGCCCGGCCTGGACGAACTGCAGCTCGCCGACGCCGCCCAGCTCTCCTCGCTCGCCGACGAGACCCCCGAGGGCCGTTCCGTCGTCGTCCTCGCCAAGGAGAAGTACGGGCTGCGGGCGCCCGCCGAAGGGGAGCTGCAGCATGCCGAGTACGTCGACTTCAGCGCGCAGACCCGGATGAGCGGCGTCGATCTGCGGTGGGTGGACAGGAGCGACTGCATGGTCCGCAAGGGCGCGTCCGCCCAGGTCATCGAGTGGGTCACCGGGCGCGGCGGCGAAGTGCCCACCGAGGCCCGCATGTTCACCGATGCGATCGCGGCGTCCGGCGGCACCCCGCTGCTGGTGGCGGTGCACGACCAGTACGGGCCACGGGTACTGGGGGCCGTCCACCTCAAGGACATGGTCAAGGACGGTATCCGCGAACGCTTCGCCGAACTCCGCCGGATGGGCATCCGTACGGTGATGATCACCGGCGACAACCCGCTCACGGCCAAGGCCATCGCCCAGGAGGCGGGCGTCGACGACTACCTCGCCGAGGCCACCCCCGAGGACAAGCTCGCCCTGATCGCCCGGGAGCAGGAGGGCGGCAAGCTGGTCGCGATGACGGGTGACGGCACCAACGACGCCCCCGCGCTGGCCCAGGCGGACGTCGGTGTGGCCATGAACACCGGTACCTCGGCCGCCAAGGAGGCCGGGAACATGGT
>NZ_JBSFYC010000050.1:0-57459 GCF_053595675.1 Streptomyces sp. NPDC002446
GGGCGGGCCGGCGGGGCAGGGTGTCCGGACGTAAAGCGAAGCAGTCCGGACACCCTGCCCCGGAGGACCGTCACCGGCAGCCGAACAGCCCCGCGCAGCGGCAATCAGCCCGCCGCAGGCGCAACGGCGAACAACCCCCACGGCGTGAAGCCGAAAACGTCGGCCGCGGCAAAGCACAGCGAAGGCTCAGCGCGCGATGTCCCCGTAACCCGCGATCTCCCGGGGGCTCCGAGCCCCCGGCCCCACATACCGGGCCGACGGCCTGACCAGTCGGCCCGTCCGCTTCTGCTCCAAGATGTGCGCACTCCACCCCGCCGTACGGGCACAGGTGAACATGGAGGTGAACATGTGCGCCGGGACCTCGGCGAAGTCCAGGACGATGGCCGCCCAGAACTCGACGTTGGTGGCCAGCACCCGGTCCGGGCGGCGGTTGTGCAGCTCCTCCAGCGCGGCCTTCTCCAGCGCCTCGGCGACCTCGAAGCGCGGGGCGGCCAGCTCCCTGGCGGTGCGCCGCAGCACCCGCGCCCGCGGGTCCTCGGCGCGGTAGACGCGGTGGCCGAAGCCCATCAGCCGCTCGCCCTTGTCCAGCGCCTGCTTCACATACGCGCGCGCGTCGCCGGTCCGCTCGATCTCCTCGATCATGCCGAGGACGCGGGAGGGCGCGCCGCCGTGCAGCGGTCCGGACATGGCGCCGACGGCACCGGACAGCGCGGCCGCCACATCCGCACCCGTCGAGGCGATCACCCGCGCCGTGAACGTGGAGGCGTTCATGCCGTGTTCGGCGGCCGAGGTCCAGTAGGCGTCGACGGCCTTGACGTGCTTGGGGTCGGGCTCGCCGCGCCAGCGCTTCATGAAGCGCTCCACGACGGTCTCCGCCTTGTCGATCTCCTTCTGCGGCACCATCGGCAGGCCCTGCCCGCGCGCCGACTGGGCGACGTACGACAGCGCCATGACCGCCGCGCGGGCGAGGTTGTCGCGGGCGGTCGCCTCGTCGATGTCCAGCAGCGGTTTCAGGCCCCACACGGGCGCGAGCATGGCGAGCGCCGACTGCACATCGACCCGGATGTCGCCGGAGTGCACCGGGATCGGGAACGGCTCGGCGGGCGGCAGACCGGGGTTGAACGCCCCGTCGACCAGCAGTCCCCAGACGTTCCCGAAAGACACCTGCCCGACGAGGTCTTCGATGTCGACCCCGCGGTAGCGGAGCGCGCCGCCCTCCTTGTCGGGTTCGGCGATCTCCGTCTCGAACGCGACGATTCCCTCGAGTCCGGGTACGAAGTCGGACATCAGGCGGCTCCTCAAGATGGGGACGGCGGACGGTCCATGACCGGCTGCCGTGCGGTCGGGTCTGGTGTGCGGCGCCGACGCGGCTACGCGGCTGCGCGGGCAGCTCGCGGTCCGTGCCGGTCACCCCGGTGATGCCCCGCCAGGGCATGGGTCACGCGAGGGTCCTGTCCGCAGTGGGTCGGGCCGCGGGCGGGCGCAGGCGTGTGGTGCTGGTGCTGACAGGCCGTGTGGCGGGGCGCGCGACGCGTCCCCTCGGGCCGGACGGAACACGATAGCCGCCCCCTGTCCGGAGGCCACAGTGGGCCGGACCATGATTTTGGCGGGTCCCTCACCTGCGGGGAAGCGTGACATCCGGCACACCGGTCGATTTGCCGACGGGAGGGTTACGGCTGGTCGACGGGGGGCAGACTTCCGCCCCTCCCGGCTGACCGGGCCCGCGGCGATGCTGCAAGATGAGGCCGTGCACCCAGCCGACGCGCCTCACTCCGAGACCCCCGATCCCTCCACCATGCGTGCGCACTACCGCGCCGAGGGACTCTCCGAGTCCGACCTCGCCGCCAGCCCCTACGACCAGTTCGCGCGCTGGTTCAAGGACGCGACCGTGGCCGGTCTGCACGAGCCGAACGCCATGGTCGTCTCGACGGCGGACGCCGCCGGCCGGCCGAGCTCACGCACCGTGCTCCTCAAGGCGTTCGACGACCGCGGCTTTGTGTTCTTCACCAACTACCACAGCCGCAAAGGCCGCGAGCTGGCCGAGAACCCCCATATCTCCCTGGTGTTCCCCTGGCATCCGCTCTCCCGCCAGGTCGTGGTGACCGGCACCGCGGAGCGCATCGGCCGGGACGAGACCGCCGCCTACTTCCGTACCCGTCCGCACGGCTCCCAGCTGGGCGCCTGGGCCAGCGACCAGTCGGCGCCGGTCGGCTCGCGCGAGGAACTGGAGCGCGCCTACGAGGAATTGGCGGCCCGCTACCCCGAGGGCGAGCAGGTGCCCGCGCCGCCGCACTGGGGCGGCTACCGGATCGCCGCCGAGACCGTCGAGTTCTGGCAGGGCCGGCTGAACCGGCTGCACGACCGGCTGCGGTACGTCCGCGAGACCGGGAGCGAGGCCGGCGGCGTGACCTGGAAGGTGGAGCGCCTGGCGCCCTGACCCGGGCGCGGCGGGGGCGCCGTACACACGCAGACGACCCGCGGGCCTGTTCCTCCGCGCTCGGTGGCGCGAAGGGCCGGTCGGACGAACCGGCAGCCCGCGGGTCGGGTGACTGCTGGGGATTGGCCGGCTGCGCATCTGCAGTATGCGCTGGTCCGGCGCTGCACTTCGGTGAAGCGACGGGCCGCTAGCCCGCAGCCACCTCACGCGTCCGGTGCGAAATCATCTGCCGAACCACCTCCCTTCTCGTGTGCCCCACACATTAGGAAGCCGTCCGGCGCCGCACAACGGATTTTTTCCGGAAGCAACGATTTCCTCGAATCGGGTGTGGGCCAGGTCACGTTCCAGTTGAATGTTCCCAGGTGGAGCACGTGCGGCCGTGTTCGTGAGGGGTGCCAGTGACTGCATCGTCGGCTTCTTCCGGTCTCTCCGGCTCCTCGGCCGCGGCGCGCTGCGCCGCCGACGACACCGAGGACTCCGGACTGCTCGCCGCGCTCCTGGACGGCATGGACGCGGCTCTGGTCGCCTTCGCCGCGGACGGCACGGTCACCCACTGGAACCACGAGGCCGAGCGCATCCTGGGCTGGACCGCCCGGGAGGCCGTCGGCCGTACGGGCCTGACCGGCTGGGCCGTCCGCAAGGAGGACGCCGACGGCATCGGCGCGGCGCTCACGGCCGCGATGCGCTCCCCGGGCCGCCAGGTCCATGAGTTCGCCCTGCTGACCAAGGACGGCCACCGCGTCCTGGTCCGCACCCAGTCCTCCGCCGTCCGCGGCCCCGCAGGCCAGGTCGCGGGCGTGTACTGCGCCTTCAGCGAGGTGCACACCCAGATCGACCTGGAGCGGTCCATCGCGCTGAGCGAGGCGCTCTTCGAGGACGCGTCGTGGGGGGTGGTGCTGGTCGACGCCGATCTGCGGCCCGCCGTCGTCAACGCGCACGCCGCCCGCACGCTGGGCGTGGGGCGCACGGCCATGCTGGGGCGGCCGCTGGGCGAGCTGCTGGCGCAGGGCGTCGAGGAGCTGGAGGGCGCCCTGCAGCACGTCCTCGCCGAGGGCGCGCCGCCGGCCGCCGCCGAGCTGTGGGTGACGCTGCGCTGCGAGGACGGCGAGCTGCCGCGCCGGTGCTGGCGCAGCGGCTTCGTCCGGCTGGCCTCGCCGCTGGCGGAGGAGCCGGTGCCGCTGGGAGTCGCCTGGCTCTTCCAGGACGTCACGGAGGCCAAGCGTGCCGAACAGGAGAACTCCCTGCTGCGCTTCCGCGCCCATCAGCTCCACCGCGCCGGGCGGGCCGCCGCGGAGTGCCCGGACCCGGCCGAGGCCGCCGCGGTCCACCTCGACTTCGCGCTGGCGGGCTTCGCCGACCACGGCCTGGTCGACCTCGCCACCACACCCGCTCCGGCGCCGTACGGGGCGGTCGCCGGGGACGACACCTACGAGGCCCGCGACGCGGGCGATGCGGACGGCGGCTGCGCGGGGGCGGGCGCGGGCTGCGCCCTGGTGCGCAGGCTGTCCTCCCCGGCCGGTGCGCCCGGCCCCTCGAAGGCGTCCGCGGTGACCGGCATCCCCGTGCCGTATGTGCGGGGCCATCCGGCGTTCCAGGCGTACGAGCGGCGCGGCTCGGTGCGCAGCAGCGCCGGCTTGGCCCCGGCCGAGGGCTGGGCGGCCGCCCGTAACTGGCCGGACGGCACCGTGCACGGCCTGTGCGCGGTGCTGCGCAGCCGCGGCCGCACGCTGGGCGTGCTGACCTTTCTGCGCTCGCCCGCGCGCCGCCCCTTCGACCGCGCGGACGCGGACTACGCGGAGGAGGTCGCGGCCCGTATCGCCGCGGCCCTGGACCTGGCGGGCGCGGCGTCGGCCTGAGGGGGCCGCGTTCCGGGGGCGGCGCGCGCCGGTGCCCGCACCGTGCTCAGTGCCGGTAGAAGATCCGGTCCGCGTACTCGGTCATCACCCGGGCGTTCCAGTCGTGCCCGCCGTCGACGTTCCCCGAGCGCAGCAGCGGCGGGTCGATGCCCCGTTCGGCGAGGGTGCCGGCGGCGGTCGCCACCACGGCCTGCATGATCGCGCTGGTGACCACCGTGGAGGCGGGGGCGAACGGCGCGTCGATGCCCGGCAGCGTCAGCTCCGCGTCGCCGACCGGGATCCGGCTGTCCAGGACGAGGTCGCAGTGGTCCTTGAGGAAGCCGCCCGAGGCGTGCCGCGACGTGGTGGCGTCCGCGTACGCCACCGACGTCACGCCGATCACCTTGATGCCCAGGGCCTGTGCGTTCATCGCCATCTCCACGGGCAGCGCGTTGCGCCCCGACAGCGAGATGACCACCAGCACGTCGCCCGGTTGGAGCGGGCTGGTGTCCAGGACCGCCGCGGCCAGCCCGTCGACCCTCTCCAGCGCGCTGCCGAGCGTCGCGGGCCGTACGTCCACCCCGACCACTCCCGGCACGGACAGCAGATTCATGACGGCCAGACCGCCCGCGCGGTAGACCGTGTCCTGGGCGGGGAGCGAGGAGTGCCCGGCGCCGAAGGAGAAGACCCGGCCGCCCGCCGCGACGCTGTCCGCGATCAGCCGGCCGGCCGCGGTGATCCGGTCGCTCTCCGTGTCGCGGACCCGTTGCAGCAGCCCGATCGCGGCGTCGAAGTACTCTCCGGCCAGCTGGTCGCTCCGGTCGCTGTCAGCCATCGCCGCGGGCCCCTCTCGTCGGATCACGTCGGATCTCGTCGCATCTGATCAGTGGCGCGGATCACGTTGCGGTCTGGACCAGCGCCCTGTCAATACGGCCGAGAGTGGTCCGGTCCGCGGACGAGGAGGCACGGTTGTCAGTGGGATGCGTCAGAATTGAGTCCAGGGCCACCGCACCACACATCGAGGGGCACGCATGTCCGGACTGATCGACACCACGGAGATGTATCTCCGCACCATCCTCGAACTGGAAGAGGAAGGTGTGGTCCCCATGCGCGCCCGCATCGCGGAGCGGCTCGAACAGAGCGGCCCGACGGTGAGCCAGACGGTGGCGCGCATGGAGCGAGACGGGCTGCTGACGGTCGCGGGCGACCGGCATCTGGAGCTGACAGAGGAGGGCCGGCAGCTGGCGACCCGGGTGATGCGCAAGCACCGCCTCGCCGAGTGCCTGCTCGTCGACGTCATCGGGCTCGAATGGGAGCAGGTGCACGCCGAGGCGTGCCGCTGGGAGCATGTGATGAGCGAGGCGGTCGAGCGCCGCGTCGTGGAGCTGCTGCGGCATCCGACCGAGTCGCCGTACGGCAACCCCATCCCGGGCCTGGAGGAGCTGGGCGAGAAGGCCGAGGCCGATCCGTTCCTGGACGCGGGCATGGTGAGCCTGATGGATCTGGACGCCGGTGCCGACGGCAAGACGGCCGTGGTGCGCCGGATCGGTGAGCCGATCCAGGCGGACGCCCAGCTGATGTACACCCTCCGGCGGGCCGGTGTGCAGCCGGGCGCGGTGGTGAGCGTGACGGAGTCGCCGGCCGGTGTGCTGGTCGGCAGCAGCGGCGAGGCCGCCGAGCTCGACTCCGAGATCGCCGCGCATGTCTTCGTCGCCAAGCGCTGACGGTCCGCCATATACGGTCGGCGGACGGCGTGCTGACGGCGGCTCGCGGACGGTGCCCCGCTGAGGGCGGCGTACCGCACGCGGGTTGCCGACGGCGGCTTGCGGAAGCCGCTGAAAGCAGTTTCTTTCCTTTTCGCACTCTTTCCGGGTGCCCCTCGTGAGCCCGCTGAGCTGCGCCGACGCGCCGCTGAGCGGGCTCGGCACGTCCTTGTGCGTTGAACGGACTTGTGCGAATCCGTGCGATACGGCCGGTCCCGTGTCAGGCTGACGCATGGCCATGCGTCGGCCTGTCCTTGCCAGGGAGGGGGCACGGATGCGTCCGCTGAGTCTGGAGACGGTCAGGGCCCCGGCGCTGCGAGCAGCCGGGGCCCTGCCTCCCCATGTCCCCCACCCAAGACCCGGAGCCCCGAGCTCTCAGGGTCTTCCCCCACGGGCCCCCTTCCCGGTAGGGCCCGCCTCCCGGCAGATGTCTCCCCGTGGCGAGCGCGGGCAATCCTTGAGCGAGGTCACTCGAACGAGGGGTGTTGCGCGCCGGAACGGCACGTTCGAATAGGGGTTCGATAGTGTGGAGCTGCTCAAGGGACGATTGGGGGTGCCAGGGCACATGGTGCGGCGCATCGATGTGACAGGGGCCGGCGGCGTGCGACTCGCCGCCTGGGAATTCACCGACCCGCCCAAGATCGGCGGCGGCCTGGAGGGGAGCGAGCAGCGTCCGGGCGTGCTGCTGCTCCATGGTCTGATGGGGCGCGCCTCGCACTGGGCCGGCACCGCCCGCCGGCTGAGCGCCCGTCACCGCCCGGTCGCCCTGGACCAGCGCGGCCACGGCCGCAGTGAGAAGCCCGCCGAGGGGCCCTACGACCGCGAGGCGTACGTCGACGACGCCATCGCGGCCGTCGAGCAGCTCGGCCTCGCCCCGGTCGCCCTGGTCGGGCATGCCATGGGGGCCCTGACGGCATGGCAGTTAGCGGCCCGGCGCCCCGACTTGGTCAGTGCGCTGGTCATCTGCGATATGCGGGCGTCCGCGCTGGGCGCGGCCTCGCAGCGCGAATGGACCGAGTGGTTCCGTTCCTGGCCGGTGCCGTTCGCCACCCTCGCGGACGTCCGCAAGTGGTTCGGCGAGGACGACCCGACCCTGGAGCGGCCCCGGCCGGCCCGTGGTGAGTTCTTCGCCGAGGTGATGGCCGAGCGCGCCGACGGCTGGCGCCCGGTCTTCTCCCGCCGGCAGATGCTCACCGCCCGCGAGACCTGGGTCCATGACGCCCATTGGGAAGAGCTCGCCCAGGTGTCGTGCCCGGCCCTCGTCGTCCGCGGCCTCGACGCCGAACTGGGCCGCGCCGAAGCCCAGGAGATGGTCCGCGTCCTGCCCCGGGGCGCCTACGCCGAGATCCCCGACGCAGGCCATCTGCTCCCCTGGGAACAGCCGGACGCATGGTGCGACGAGATCGAGCCGTTCCTGCATGCGGCGACGATGCGGACCTGACCCTCCGCGGCAGGTGACGGGCCCTCATACGGCCGGCTCTCGGCCGGCTCTCCCGCCGTGGGGCCCGCCGCCGTCGTTCCCCCGCTGCCTCCAGGACACCCGCTGCCTCAAGGACAGGGGAGGCACCTCCACGCGGCGGGCGGTACGCCGTCACCGCCTAACACACAACCGCCCGCCGCAGGCGCAGCGACGCGTATCCCCCATGGCGGGAAAGCCCGCAAGGTGGAAAACCGGCCAAACGCAGCGGTCAGCGCTGGACGCGCCCGGCGAGGGAGTCGCCGTCCCCGCCGAGCAGGGAGCCGTAGCCGGTGGCCGCCCAGAGGCTCTCCCCGGCGGGCACCTCGAAGTAAGGGACCGGGCGGTCGTCCCGGCGGTCGGTGAGGACTTCCGGGGCGCGCCGGGCGCGTACGGCGCGCAGGCAGCGCTCGCAGGCGGCCACCCGCAGCTGCTCACGGCTGCCCGGGGGCCGCCAGGGTATGCGGCGGGCCCCCGGCCCGTGCAGCGGGTGGAAGAAGCACAGCGGCAGCGGGGCCGGGGCTGTGGAGAGCGCCGCGCGGCCCTCGGCGATCAGCGCGAACACCCCCGCCAGATCGGCGGTTCCGCGCGCCCGGCCCAGAACCGCGTGGGCCGCGGCACAGGCGTCCAACGCCCGTTCGGCGCCCGCCGGGCGGCCCCGCGCGGCGCGCGCCTCCTCGCCCAGCCGGACGACCTCCTCGTGCGCGAGGCCGCGCAGCCCCGCCTCGTCGGCCTGCCGCGCGGCGGCGAAGACCGAACGCGGCAGCGCGTACGGCGTCGGCAGATCACGCAGCCGCGCCCGGCGCCGCAGCAGCAGAACCACCGCGGCCAGCAGCAGCACCGGCCCGACGGCCCGGGACAGGATCCGCACGAACGGCGAGCCCTGCGCGGCCGCCGGGTCGGCCGTGCGCGCGGCGACCTCGCTGAACTCCCTGTCCGCGCCGGACCACTTGTCAGGTGTGCGGCCCGGGCTGCCGGGGCCGGCGGTGGCCGCGGGAAACGCTTGCTCCCGCGCGGACGCCTCGACGCGGTGGGGGGCGGAGTCCGGCGGCACGGGGCCGGCCGGTGCCGCCTGCGCGGTGCCGGCGCACAGCAGCACCGCCAACCAGCCCGTCCCCACCGCGATTCCGGCGCGCAGCACCGCCCCCACCCCCTGTCGTCCACGTCGTCACGACGACGCTACCGCCTTCGCACACCGGCCGTCGCAGCCTGTGGACAACCTCTCGGCGCGGCCGCACCGGCCCGTCGGCGCGGCGTCCCGGCAGCCTTTGCGCAGGAGTCCGGAAGGCCTCGGCCCGGGGCTCACCCCTTGCTGACCGCCACCAGAATCTCCGGCAGCCGACGGGCCACGCGGGGCGCCGCCACCCGCAGGCCCAGCTCGGCGATCCCCGCGCCGTAGACCACACCGGCCGGCAGCAGTACCCACAGCATCGCGTGCAGACCCGCGACATGCAGCCAGATGGTCAGTGCCAGCAGCGGTGCGCACAGCACCGCGCCCGCCAGTACCCCGCCGAAGAGGCTGAACCAGGCGATGGCGCCCTGGCCGGGGGCGACGTTCTTGTTGCTCTCCGAGGGGATCGAGTACGGGAAGACCGCCGAGGAGACCGCGCCGGTGGCCAGCAGCGCACCCAGCACGGCCAGCGAGAGCCCGTACACCTCCAGGAAGTCCGACCACGGCCCGATGAGCGCCGCGGTGCCGACGACGACCAGCGTGACGTACGGGACGGCCACCATCGCCAGCGTCAGCGCACGGGCCCGCAGCTCCTGATAGGCGTCCCGAGGCGTGGCGATCGTCGAGGCGACCATCCAGAACGCCGAGGTGTCCTGCCCGAACTGGTTGTACATCTGCAGTCCGAGCAGCGCGGCCGCCGAGAAGGCGGTGTAGATGCTGCCGCTGCCCTGCACGGCCGAGACGACCGGCACCAGCAGACCGACGCCGATCGAGGTCGCCCAGGACATCTTCGACTTCGGGTCGCGCCAGGCGTAGCGCAGCGTACGGAGCATGACCGTGCCCGTACGCCCGCCCGGCAGCAGCCGCGCGAGCCCCCGCTCCCCGGTGCCGGACCGGCGCGCGCTGTCCTTCTCGACGGCCTGGAGGGTGGAGGAGTCCGGCGAGGTCATCAGGGTGGTCAGGGTGCGCTGCCACCACCACAGCAGCAGGACCAGCGCCAGCGCCGTCAGCGCCATCCCGGCCAGCGCCCGCCCGTACGCGCCCCGGCCGGCGTCCTCGACCGCGCTGATCGCCGAGGCCGGCGGCACCCAGCGCAGCACGTTCCCCAGCGGTTCCAGTACGGACAGGCCGTCCGGGCGGCCCAGCTTCTGGGCGGCGATGTTGACGCCCTGCGCACCGACCGCGATGAACAGGCCGCTCAGCACGGCGAGATCGCGTCCGCGCCGGCTGGTCAGCAGCCGCACCGAGGCGGTGGCGACCGCGCGCGCCAGCGACACGCACACCAGCACCACCAGGACGACGGCCAGGACGCCGACGGCCGTGGCGAGCGCCCCCTGGGCAACGGCGATCACCGAGCCGGCCACCAGGGCGAAGGTGACGGCCGGGCCGATGCCGACGAGCGAGGCCACCAGCAGCGAGACGATCAGCGGCCGCGGCCGCAGCGGCAGCATGACCAGCCGGGTCGGGTCGAGCGTCTCGTCGGAGGCGGGGAAGAACAGCGGCATCACCGCCCAGCCCAGGGTGAGGATGCCGGTGAGCAGCACGACCAGCGCGCCGACATGGGCGTTGCCGCGCAGCGCGATCAGCCCCAGCACGGCGCCCGCGGCGAACAGCAGACCGGCCAGGACGGAGGCGACGTACGCCAGGGTGCGCCCGGTCGACTGGCGCAGCCCGTTGCGCAGCAGCGAGAGCTTGAGCCGTACGAAGACGGCGGTCGGGGACGGTGCGGCGGCCGGACGCGGGGCCGCCGCGGCGGATTCGGTGCTCATCGGGCGCCGCCACCGCCCAGCCAGTCCAGGCTCTGCCCCGCGGCGCGGTCGTTCGCGCCGACCAGTTCGAGGAAGGCGTCCTGCAGTGAGGGCGCCGTGCCGCGGACCTCAGCGAGCGGCCCGTCCGCGCGGATCCGCCCGGCGGCGATCACCGCGACCCAGTCGCACAGCGACTCGACCAGCTCCATCACATGGCTGGAGAAGATCACCGTCGCCCCGGAGGCGGTGTAGCGCTCCAGCACGCCGCGGATGGTCTGCGCCGACACCGGGTCGACGCCCTCGAAGGGCTCGTCGAGGAAGAGGATCTCCGGGTTGTGCAGCAGCGCCGCGGCCAGCCCGATCTTCTTGCGCATACCGGTCGAGTAGTCCACCACCAGCTTGTGCTGGGAGCCGGCCAGGTCCAGGACGTCCAGCAGCTGGCCGGCCCGCTTGTCGACCTCGTCGCCCGGCAGGCCGCGCAACCGGCCTATGTAGGCGAGCAGTTCGCGCCCCGACAGGCGCTCGAAGAGCCGCAGCCCCTCGGGCAGCACACCGATCCGGGACTTGACGGCGACCGGGTCCCGCCAGACGTCGTGCCCGCCGATCTCGACCAGCCCGGAGTCCGGCCGCAGCAGGCCCGTCACCATGGAGAGGGTGGTGGTCTTGCCCGCGCCGTTGGGGCCGACCAGACCGATGAAGCGGCCCGCGGGCAGCGTCAGGTCGATGCCGTTGACGGCGATCTGCTCGCCGAACTTCTTCCACAGGCCCTGGATGCGTACCGCGGGCGGACCGGCCGCGGCGCCGGCGGGGGCCACGGCCGGCCCGCCCAAAGCGCCGGCCGCGTCCTGCTGAGGCGGCGTTGGCACGGCCCGCTCATCGTTGTGTTCCGGCTCGTTGGCCACCGGTCCTGCCCTCCGACGTCCCCGCAGGGGCCGTCCTGACCCCCGTCCGGCATCCCACGATACGAGCAGGTACCGACAGCGGGGCGTGGCGGGGCGGCCGGTGGCGGCGGCACGGGCGGGCCCGGGTCAGCGTGCCCGGGCCGCCGCCGCGTCCTGCGCACAGGCGTACGCGAGCGGGCTGATCAGCTCCTCCGCGTCCGGCAGCCAGCGGTTGGTGGCGGTGGGGCGGCGCGCCCACTGCACCGAGCCGTGCGAGCCCACCCGGGTCGGCGGGGCGGCGATGTACTCGCCCTCGCCGCGGCAGATCAGATCGAGGCCGGCGGGCGCCCAGCCGATGCCCCGTACGAGAGCGGGGACCTTCACCGAAGCGCCGGGCAGGACGAGGAAGAGCATCCGGCGGTCCGGGGTGCGGGTGACCGGGCCGAGCGTCAGACCCATCCGCTCCATACGGGCCAGCGCCAGGCAGCCCGCGGTCTCGGGCACGTCGAGCGCCTCGAACGCCCGGCCCGTCGGCAGCAGAATCGAGGCCCGCGGCTGCTTGCTCCACATACGGCGGACGGCCGTCGCGCTGCCACTGGCCAGCCCGGCCCAGCCGGGGGCGGTCGGGTGCGCGCCCGGCGCAGCGCAGTCGTCGGCGTCGCACGAGCAGCGCGGCGTCTCGCCGTCGTGCTCCAGCCATGCGCCGGGGAACACGTCCCAATGCCGTTCTTCCGCGTAACGCACCGCAGTTTCGAGCAGCTGCTCGCCGCGCTGCTTGGGGATCTGCGAGGCTCCTGTGACTCCGATGGTCTCTTCCACGCAGATGACAACTCTCCGTATGACCAAGGGTTACGGCTGAATGGATGACCTGCCCGGCGCATCGTTCTCGCTCGTGGGGCGCATGGAAGCACCGGTGGGGGCGCGTGTGCGGAGGGGGCCCGGCGAGCGGGTAGCCACCTGCGTGACGGGCGGAGAGGCCGCCCGGCGGCAGTCCGCGGTGCATCAGGGGGAGGCCCTGCACGGCGGTGCCGCTCCTCAGTGCACGAGCGCCGCCCCGCCGTTCCCCATCCGTGAAACCCGTCTCGTGACCATGTGTCGTGAACCTGTCGTGTGTCCCGTGGGCCGGTCTCCTGACCGGCTTTCGTGACCAGCTCTCGTGAACAGTGCCTCGCACGGGATGCCCGGAAGGTTGCACAAACCGCTCACGAAGCGGCATCCGCTGCAAAGCGTGTATCACTCCGATCCCGCCCCATCGCTCATATCAAGGATCTCTCGGATATCCGGGATATGCGCGGGGCATCGATCTCGGGGAACGGCGTTCGACGGCGAACGCGCAGCAGTAACCAGGGGGTACAAGCATGGCCGCCAGGCCACTCGTCGCGCGGCAGCCCAATGAGCGGCTGCAGGCGCTGATCCAGGAAGCCGCCTGCTCCAACGCGGGGCTCGCGCGCCGCGTCAACATGTGCGGTGCGGAGCACGGGCTCGACCTGCGCTACGACAAGACGTCCGTGGCCCGTTGGCTGCGCGGGCAGCAGCCGCGCGGCCGCGCCCCGGCCGTCATCGCGGAGGCACTGGGCCGCAAGCTGGGGCGCACGGTCACCATCGACGAAATCGGCATGGCCGACGGCAAGAACCTCGCGTCAGGGGTGGGGCTGCAGTTCTCGCCGACCGTCCTCGGGGCCATCGAGCAGGTGTGTGAGCTGTGGCGCAGCGACGTCGGGCGGCGCGACTTCCTCAGCGGTTCCACGGTCGCGGCCTCGGCGCTGGTCGAGCCCAGCCGCGACTGGCTGATCACCGGCGCGGACACCCAGGTCGCCCGGAACGCCGGCGCCCGGGTCGGGGTTTCGGACGTCGAGGCGGTCCGCGCCATGACCACGGCGCTCGGCGAACTCGACCACCGCTTCGGCGCCGGGCACGTCCGGCCGGTCGTCGTGCACTACCTCAACAGCGTCGTCTCCGGGCTGCTCGCCGGCTCGTACCGGGAGTCCGTGGGGCGCGAACTCTTCGCCGCCGTCGCGCGGTTGACCGAGCTGGGCGGCTACATGGCCGTCGACACCGGCCAGCCCGGTCTCGCGCAGCGCTACTACATCCAGGCGCTGCGGCTGGCCCAGGCGGCCGGCGACCGCGGCTACGGCGGCTATGTGCTCGCCGCGAGCATGAGCCATCTGGCCGCCTCGCTGGGCAACCCGCGGGAGATCTCCCAACTGGCGCGCGCCGCACAGGAAGGCGCCCGCGGGCACGTCACCCCGCGCACCGAGGCGATGTTCTGCGCGGCGGAGGCGCGCGGGCACGCCCTGATGGGCGACGGCCGGGCCTTCCAGGTCGTCGCCGGCCGGGCGGTCGCCGCGATGGAGCGTGCCCAGGCGGCCGCCGACGCGGGTGACGACCCCGTCTGGATCGCGCACTTCGACCAGGCGTATCTGGCCGATGAACTGGCCCACTGCCACCGGGACCTGGGGCAGCCCGGGCACGCCGGCCAGCGCGCGCTGGAGGCGCTGAACGGGCACCCCGAGGGCCGGGCGCGGCGCCGCGCCATCGGGATGCTGCTGCTGGCCGGCGCCCAGGTGCAGCAGCGCGAGGTGGAGCAGGCCTGCCATACGGGCACCCAGGCGGTGGAGCTGCTGAGCACGCTGCGTTCGGACCGCGGCTCGGAGTATCTGGAGGACTTTCAGCTGCGTTTGGAGCCGTATCGGGACGAACCGGTCGTCAGGGAGTTCAGCGCACGCCTGGAACTCCGGGCCGCGGCCGCCTGACACCGGGCCGCGGCGGTGTGAGAACCGCCTCAGGGCACGGGGCGGACCGCCACGGTGACCAGGGGACGTGGTCGAACGTTGCTGCGAACCGGTAGCGTGCAGCCGACGATTCCGTAGGTCTGCACGTTGGTAGGAGTCACGGTGACGCAGAGCGGACAGGGTCACGACCCGCAGGATTCTGCGGCCGGTCCCGCGCGAGAGGGCATTGTGCTGCCCGCCAGCGGCGGTGACCCGTGGGTGCCCGACCAGCAGGCCGCACCGCCGGCCGGTCAGCCCTGGGGTCAGCCCTGGGGCCCCGGCCAGCAGGCCGCCCCCGGCCCTGAGGCGTACGGGCAGCAGCCCGCCCAGGGGCAGGGCTACGGCCAGCAGCCCGCGGGGCAGGGCTACGGCCAGCAGCCGGGCCACGCCCAGCCCCCGGCGCAGGCCGCCCAGGCCCCCCTGCCGCCGCAGGCGCAGCCCCAGGGGGGCCAGGGCTTCCCGGCGCCGCCCCAGGGGCAGTCGCCGACACCGTCCCTGCCGCCGTCGATGCCGCAGCAGGCGCCCCAGCAGATGCCGCAGCAGCCCGCGCCGCTGCCGCCCGCCGCGCCGTCGTACGGCGGCCAGCCGTACCCGGCGCCCGGCCAGCAGCCCGCACCGCAGGCGCCCGGCCAGCAGCAGCCGCCACAGCAGCCGTACGGCCAGCAGGCGCCCCAGCAGCCGTACGGCCAGCAGGGCGGCCCCCAGGACCCGCAGGCCCTGCCGGGCCCGTCCGGGGAGCTGGTGCGGGCGACCCCGCAGACCGGTGCGCCGCTGCCGCCCGCGGCGGGCGACGCCGAGGCCACCGCGCTGATACCCCCCGTCGGTGCCCCGTCCGGCGCACCCGGTGCCGCGCCGCTGCCGCCCGCGGCCGCCACGCGCCCCGAGACGCCCGACGAGTCCACCACCATGCTGCGCGCGATCAAGCCGGCGCAGGGCGGCCCCCAGGGCCAGGCCCAGCCGATGCCGCAGCCCCAGCCGATGCCCCCCGCGGGCGCCCCGGGTGCCGCGGGCGACTCCGAGGCCACCCAGCTCATTCCCCCGGTGGGCGGCGGTGTGCCGGCCCCGCCTCCGGGCGCGCCGTACGGCGTCCGCCCGGGTGCGCCCGGCGAGCGCCCCACGCCCGCCGAGTTCGAGGGCCTGTTCCGCGACGGGCCGGGCGTCCAGCAGACGGGCGCCCCGGACTCCACCGCCCAGCTGCCCCGCTTCGAGGACCCGGGCCGGCCCCCGTACGGAGGGCAGGGCCACGGGCAGCAGTTCCCGCCCGGTGGCGGATACGACCAGCAGGCCGCCTCCTATGACGACGGCGGTGGCCGGCGCCGCCGGCTCGCCCCGGCCGCGATCATCGGCATCGTCGTCGTGGTCCTCGCCGGTGCCGGCCTCGGCGTCGGCTGGGCGCTGAGCGGCGGCGGCGACGATCCGGTGAAGCAGCCGGGCGCGGGGAAGAGCACGACCGAGGCGGCCAAGGACAAGGACGAGCCGAAGCCGACCACCGACCCCGCCGAGGTCCAGGCCAAGGGGCTGGACGCGCTGCTGGGCGACAGCAACAACAGCCGCTCCTCGGTGATCAACGCGGTCAACAGCATCAAGTCCTGCGACAACCTCGGCGGCGCGGCCAAGGACCTGCGGGCCGCGGCGGGGCAGCGGAACGACCTCGTCAAGCGGCTGCAGCAGCTGCCCGTCGACAAGATCCCCGGCCATGCGCAGCTGACCGCGGCGCTGACCAAGGCCTGGCAGTCCTCGGCCTCCGCGGACAACCACTACGCGGCCTGGGCGGGCCAGGTCGGCGGCAAGAAGGGCTGCCACAAGGGCAAGGCCCGCGCCACCAGGCAGACGGCCCAGGGCAACGCCGCCAGCGGCCAGGCGACCGCGGCCAAGAAGCAGGCCGCGCAGATCTGGAACCCGCTGGCCCGCAAGTACGGCCTGACGGAGCGCCGCCCCGAGCAGCTCTGAGCGGCAGCCGGGGCGCCGCCGGGCGCCCCGGCGCGGTCCGTCTGCCCGCTCAGCCGTCCGTCTGGCGCCTCTCCAGCGTCTTGGTGACGTTCACGAAGCCGTCCCGGTCGGCGACCAGTTCGCCGTTCCGTACGACCTGGTACGTCACCATTCCGTTGACGATGCGCGGGAAGTCCTGGACGGCGAGCATGTCGTCGTCGCGCCAGCGCAGCTTCGGAGTCAGCCCGCCGGTGTCGACGGCGCGGTCGCCACGGTCCAGCGCGGTCTGCAGTTCGCGCGCGGTGATGTCCTCGACGCCCTGGTCGTCGAGCTGCTCGATCAGGTCGCGCAGCACGGTGTAGGCGATCCAGGTCGTCTGGACGCCCTGGTCGGCCGGGTCGATGCGGTTGTCGCCGAAGGCGAAGTCGGTGATGACCTTGCGCATCGGCTTCCAGCGCGGGTCGTCGGCGACCGGGTACCAGCCGGTGATGTCGGCGCCCTCCAGCGGCCCGGCCGTGCCGCCCGTACGGTTCAGCAGCGACTGGCCGACGCTGCCGAGCACGGAGGCGACCCGCACCTTGGGGCTGTCCTCCTGGAGGCGCCGGAACGAGTCGAAGAACGCGTCCGTGTGGTCGCCGAGCGCGGCGGCCACACAGGCACCGGGCGCCTTGCCGCCGGCTTCCGCCTTTCCGTAGACGGCCGGGTCGGCGCCCACCTCCTCCAGGGCGCGGGTCACCTCCCGCGAGTAGTCGGTGCCGTCCTCGGGAGCCTTGACGTCCTTGGCGGGCCGGCGACTGCCGCTCTGCAGGCCGGAGTTGAGCAGGGAGGGCATCTGGTCGCCCTGGATGGTGTCGGGGCGGACCAGCGCCACGCGTGTGCAGTCGCCCGCCAGCTGGCGGCCGTTCCCGGCGAGCAGGGAGGCCTGGCCGCCGTTGACGGGGTAGGACAGCGGGCTCTCGAACTCCTCGTCGGAGGCGCCGTATCCGCCGATGAACGGGATCCCCTTGACCTCCAGGGGCGACATGAACTGGCGGCCGAACTGGCTGTAGGAACCGACGACGGCGACCGCGCCCCGGCTCACCGCCCGTTGGGCGCACTGCGCGGCGGCCACCGAGTCGTTGCGCTCGTTGCAGGTCAGCACCCGCAGATGGTGTCCCCTGATGCCGCCGCGGGAGTTGACCCAGCGGGCGTAGGCCTGCGCCATGGCCGGCATTCCCGGCATATTGGTCGCCTTGGTGTCCTGGGGAGCCCAGGTCATCACCGTGAGCGGCTCCTTCTCCCCGGAATCCCCCGACCCGGGGAGGGAGCCGCAGCCGGAGAGCAGCGACGCGATGACCGCCGTACATGCCACCACCGAAGCGATCGCGACCGAGGGAGCATGAGCAAAAGGGCGGGGGGAGGGGCGTCGCCGTCCGGTCATGGCACCGCAGCCTTCCGTCCTGGCCGGAACGTGCGAGTGACGAACGGGTAACGGATGGTGACGCAGAGGTGAACTCCGGGGGCCTGCTGGAGATCATCGACGAAGAACGTACGATCGAATACTGTGCAAGGTTCGGAGAAGTCTTCCCGTCGCGGCCGCCGCTCGACCACCATGGGCGGCATGCCACTCAATGACATGCCGTGGTGGCGCTGGCGCAGCAATGTGCGCTCCGCGCTGCACATGCTCTCCGACCCCGCGTTCCACCACGAGACCTGGCTGGCCGGCGTGCCCGGGTACGGGGACGTCACCGACGCCGTCTACCGGCTCGTCGAGGACACCTGGCTGGACAACTGGTCCGCGGACAAGTACGTCGGCACGATCTTCCGCGACGCCCAGGAAGCCCAGCTGGTCGATGCCGCCGTGCTGCGGGTGCTGCGGATCATGCACCAGGTCGGCGCGGACGCCCCGGTCGCCGCGTACATGGCGCACCAGGGCTGGCCGGAGGCCGTACGGGCGGCCCGCGAGGCCCATGTGCGGCTGGCGTCGGCGGACGGCGAGGACCCCGATGCCGCGCCCCGCTCGCTGGAGGTCCTGGCCATCATGACCGGCCAGGCGGACGCCCCGGCCTGAGCCGCCCCGCGGGTGTGCGACCCTATGAGGTCATGAGCGAGTCGCAGCCCACCCAGTCCGGCCAGCACGACCGGAACGGCCAGAACGATCAGTACGTCCTCACGCTGTCCTGCCCGGACAAGCAGGGCATCGTGCACGCCGTGTCCAGCTACCTCTTCATCACCGGCTGCAACATCGAGGACAGCCAGCAGTTCGGCGACCACGACACCGGACTGTTCTTCATGCGGGTCCACTTCAGCGCGGACGCGTCGGTGAGCGTGGACAAGCTGCGGGCCAGCTTCGCGGCGGTGGGCGACTCCTTCGGCATGGACTGGCAGATCCACCGGGCCGACGAGAAGATGCGCGTCATCCTGATGGTGTCCAAGTTCGGGCACTGCCTCAACGACCTGCTCTTCCGCTCGCGGATCGGCGCGCTGCCGATCGAGATCGCGGCCGTGGTCTCCAACCACACGGACTTCGCCGAGCTGGCCGGCTCGTACGACATCCCCTTCCACCACATTCCGGTCACCCGCGACACCAAGGCCGAGGCCGAGGCGCAGCTGCTGGAGCTGGTGGCGGCGGAGGAGGTCGAGCTGGTGGTCCTCGCCCGCTACATGCAGGTGCTCTCCGACGACCTGTGCAAGGCGCTGTCCGGCCGGATCATCAACATCCACCACTCCTTCCTGCCGAGCTTCAAGGGCGCCAAGCCCTACCACCAGGCGCACGCCCGTGGTGTGAAGCTCATCGGCGCCACCGCGCACTACGTCACCGCGGACCTCGACGAGGGCCCGATCATCGAGCAGGAGGTCGAGCGCGTCGGCCATGAGGTCACGCCGGACCAGCTCGTGGCGATCGGCCGGGACGTCGAGTGCCAGGCGCTGGCACGGGCCGTGAAGTGGCACAGCGAGCGCCGCGTGCTGCTCAACGGCAGCCGGACGGTCGTCTTCGCCTGACCGCGGCCTCCCACCACCGCGTCCCCCACCACCGCGTCCTCCCGCCGCCGCGGCCCCCCACCGCCGCGTCACCCCACCGCCGCGGAATACCCTCCGCACCCCTCACGTTGTGGCCCCGAGGGGGCGCTCGGACCCCCTACGGGAAGTGTTCGAACGCCCCCTACTGGCGCGCGCCTACCGGCCGGACAGCGTCTACAGGCGGGACAGTGACGCGGTCGCGAAGAGCACGTCGCGGATCGCGTCGCGTTCGCCGTGCTGGCCCGCGGCGGCCTCCTCGGGGGAGATGTGGCCCGCGGCCAGCTGGCAGAACTCGGCGCTGTCCAGCGCGATATGCGCGACGGTGTGATCCGGTGTGCCGAGGGCGGCCGGTGAGTCCAGCGCTATGTACCAGTGGCCGCCGCCGTTGCCCTCGACCTCCAGATGGAGCGTACGGCCCGGGGCGCCGGCCTCGACCAGCCGCTGCGGCGGCGCCGCGAGCCCGGCCCGGCGGCGGTCGGCCAGTGCGCTGGGCAGCAGCCGGGCGGCGAGGTCGACCATGCGGTGCAGATGCCCGGCGGCCGGCGCCTCGTAGGGGTAGTCCACCGCCTCCGCGATGTCCCCGGCGTGCACCCAGCACTCGAAGGCGCGGTCGAGGAACGCATCGCGCAGCGCCAGCCGGAAGTCGCCGTACGGTACGGAGAGTTCGGCGACCTTGCCGCCGGCGAACGACACCTGTTTGATCAGCGAGTAGCTCTGGTCGCGCCACGGCGCGTGGACGGCCAGCGGGCTCAGCTCCTCGTCGGCCGCCCGCCAGAACGTCTCCGTACGGATGAGGGGGTTCGGGGTGCCCGGCGGCGCCGCCGTGCCGAGCGGGTCGGGCAGTCCGAGGGCCGTCGCGACCAGGCCGTCCACCGCCAGCAGATGCCCCATGACACCGGCGACGGTGGTCTCCCGCTCGACCGGGCGCTCGCCCTCGAACCAGCGCAGCCGCACCGGGGCGCGCCACTCCGCCTCGCCCATGTCGCGCAGCAGCGCGTCCAGTTTGGCGGTCTCCGCGTCATAGGGAGCCGCCCACTCCGGTACCGGGATGCGGGCCGGCCGGCGGCCCAGGCAGCCCTCCAGCACGCGGGAGCGCAGCAGCGGGTCCAGGTCGAGGCTGTCGGCGGGGTGCAGCAGTCCGACGGCGTCGCGCAGCCGCAGCGCCTCGTCCGCGCAGGAGGCGCAGTCGGTCAGATGCGCCTCCACGGCGGCCGTCTCCTCGGCGGAGCAGGCCGACAGCGCCCAGGCGCCCAGCAGCGACTTGAGGACCCGGTGCGGCGGTGCGGGCGCGGGGGCGGGGAGCGGGGCGGGTGCGGTGGCGGCGTCGGTCACGGGCTCGGCTTCCGGTTCGCGCGGGGTGTCCGCGCGCGGGGCGTCTTGGTGCGGGATGGCGACCGGGCCCGGATCGCCCGCCGGATCGCCGGCGGGGGCGGGAGGCGGGTCCGGGAGCGGGCCGTGGTCCTCGGCGGCGGGGCGCGGTGACGGTATCCGCGGCCGTTCACCGGGGCCGGTGGGCCGCTCGCGGCCGTCCCACTCGTCGGGGCCGTTCACAGTGCCCGTCCGTGGCCCGGACCGGGCGGGGCGGAGGAGCCGGGGGCGGTGTGCCGGGCGTGCGGCTGCGGCAGGCGGGGCGCCGCGGGGGTGGCGCGTACGGTGCTCGACGCGTAGGTGGTGCGGTGGGCGGGCGGCAGGACCTGGGGGTTGTGGGCGGTGGACAGCAGCTGCAGGCCGAGGCGCAGCCGGCGGCGGGCCTCGTCCTCGGTGACACCGAGGTCGGCGGCGGTCTGGCGGTAGTCGCGGCGCTGGAAGTACGCCAGCTCCAGGGCGGCCCGCAGGGGCGCGGGCATGGACGTGACGATGTAGTCGGCGCGCGCCGCCGTGGAGGCCTCGCGGATCTTCTGCTCTATCTCGGCCGGCGCGGGGGCGTCCTCGCCGCAGTCGCGCGCCGAGGCGGCCTCGGTCTGGCGCAGCCGCTGGACGGCCTGATGGCGGGTGATGCCGGCGACCCAGGAGCGCAGCGGGCCCTGCTTGGGGTCGTAGGAGTCCGGGTGTTCCCAGATGTAGCCGAAGACCTCGCGGGTGATGCGGTCGGCGGCGTCCTCGTCGTCCAGGACGCGGTAGGCGAGGCTGTGCACGAGCGAGGCGAAGCGGTCGTAGAGCTCACCGAGCGCGGCCGCCTCGCCGCGGGCGAGCCGCTGCTGCATCCGCCTGTCCCACCGCGGTGGCGCGTCGTGTGCCATCGGAACCCCATCCCTGCCCGTCGCCGGCGGGCTCACACCTCAGCTGTCACTCCTGCACACCTCATGCCCAGTTCTGTGGGCACGATCACAGAATCCGCCGTGCCATCGAATGTAATGCGAGCGTCCGACAAGGGATGCTCATTTGCGGCAAACCGAGCCCTGAGGGGGACGCGGGTGGTATTGGCCTGACGGCCGCTGCCCGGTGTGCTGTTGGCGGAAAGGGGCCTGAGGCCGCTCGTTGCGGACCGTTCACGTTCGTATGAGGCGATCTGTTATCCGTGTGTGACCGGGTGCGGGCGAAACGCCGCTGCCTGGGGGGCATAGCCTGGGGCGGGAACGGCCTGTTGCGTCACGGATGCGCCAAGGATTCGCCAGTGTTTCAGGGCATCAGGGCCGGGCAGTCGAGCCGGGGAAGGATGAGTTCCGGCTGCAACCGGGCACATCCGGTCCGAAAGCGAGCGAAAGGCTTCGAGCGCGTGTCGTTGAAGGTGGCAGAGGACGCACAGGGCCCTTGGGCCGTACTCCAGGTCTCCGGAGAGATGGACCTGGTCACGTCGCCTGCGGTGCGCCAGCATGTGCACGATGCGGTGGCGGAGGGCCGGAGATCGCTGGTGCTCGATCTCTCCGAGGTCCGGTTCTGCGACTCCAGCGGCGTCGGCGTGCTGATCGCCGCCCGCCGGCTGATGCGCTCCTGCCAGGGGCGGCTGCGGCTGATCCTGCCCGCGCAGGGCGCCGTCGACGGCTCGCACGTCAACCGCGTGCTCGCCGCGCTCGGCGTCCGCCGGCTCTTCGAGGTCTACCCGGACCTGCACACCGCCGTCGACGAGGCCGCCGCACCGCTCTCCGCCTGACGCGACCGGGACGCGCCCCCGGCCGCCACGCCGCCCGCTTTCGCCTGATTCACCCAGATCCGTACGGGAATTCCGCCCGTACGACGAAGCCACCGTCCGAAGTGGGGCGCGCCACCAGCGTCCCGCCGAGGCTCTGCGCGCGCTCGCGCAGCCCCACCAGGCCATGGCCGCCCCCGGGAAGCGAGGGGGCCGTCGCCGTCGCGTCCGGCGGCCCGTTGCGGATCTCCACCCGCAGCCCCGCAGCCGTACGGCCCGCAGATGCCCCGCTCGCCCCGTCCGGCCCGCTCGCCCCGTCCGCCCCGTCCGCCCCGTCCGCCGCGCCGGAAGCGCCCGTCTCCTCCCCGCGGACCGCCGCCACGGGATCGACCCGCACCCGCACCCGCGCCCCCGGCGCATGCTTGCGGACGTTGGTGAGTGCCTCCTGGACGGTACGGAACGCGGCCCGCTCCACCGTCTTGGCGCCGCTCGCACCGGCCACCACACCGCCCTCGTACGTCACATCCAGCGCGCTCATCTCGATCAGCCGCGGCAGCTCCTCCAGATCGGGCTGGGGCGCCAGACCCTGCGCCTCGGCCGCGTCGCCGCCGTCCGCCCGCAGCACCCCGACCATGTGCCGCAGCTCCTCCAGCGTCCGTACGGACAGCTCCCGGATCGTCCTGGCCCCCGTGCGCGCCGCCTCGTCCTGCGTACTGACCTGCACCGCCCCGGCCTGCAGGCTGATCAGGCTGACCTGGTGGGCCACCACATCGTGCATCTCCCGGGCCAGCCGGGCCCGTTCGGTGGTCTTGACCCGGTCCGCGAGCAGCCGGTCCTCGCGGCGCAGGCTGCGGGTGAGGTCCTCGACGCGGGAGGCGAGCTCCCGGCGGGTGCGCACCAGCAGGCCCAGCGCGATCGGTGTCGCCGAGGTGACGCAGGCGTCGATCAGCACCAGGGTGTTCTCGCGGTACGCGGTGACCTCGAAGTCGGAGAGGGGGTACGGGAAGAAGTGCGCGGCGATCAGCAGCACCGCGCAGATCCCCAGCCGCGCCCGGCCGGGCCGCCGGGCGGACAGCGTGTAGAGCGCGATCATCGGCGCGAACCAGATGTAGCCGATGTACAGGCCGGGCAGGGTCATCAGGAAGACCGGCAGCGGGAAGCGGTGGCGCAGCAGCAGGACCGCCGCGGCGACCACCGACACCCCCAGCTCCAGGGCCATTTCCACGCCGTTGACCAGCACCGCGTCGGCGATCGCCAGCAGCACCGGCACCACCACCGGAGCGATCCGGCGAAGCCGCCGCCGCCACGCCCCCCGCGCCGGCGCCCGCCGGGCCGCCGTCCTCCGGGCGGGCACCCGCCCGCCGCCCGCCGTCACCACGCCCCCCGCGGAGCGCCGGTCACCAGGCCCGCGCGGTCGGCGACGATCGCCGCCTGGATCCGGTTGATACCGCCCAATTTGCCCAGCAGGGCGCGCACATGGTCCTTGACCGTGCTGGGGGCCAGCCCCATCCGGTCGGCTATCTGGGCGTTGCCCAGTCCCTCGCCGAGCAGGGCGAGCACCTGCGACTCCCGCGGCGTCAGCCCGCTGACCGCCCGTGCCGCGGCGGCCTGGTCCTCGGCGGTCAGATAGCCGCCGATCACCGCCCGCGTCACCCCGGGGTCCAGCACGCTGCCGCCCGCCGCCAGCGTCCGTACGGCCCGCACCAGTTGCTCCGGATCGGAGTCCTTGAGCAGGAAGCCGGCGGCGCCCTCGCGCAGCGCCGCGGTCAGGTACTCCTGGGCGTCGAAGGTGGTCAGCATCGCCACGGCCGGCGGATCCGGGGCGGCGCGCAGCCCGCGCAGTACGGTCAGCCCGTCCACATCCGGCATCCGGATGTCGAGCAGTACGACCTCGGCCGCACAGCGCAGCACGGTCTCCACGGCCTCGGCGCCACCGCAGTCCGCGACCATCTCGATGTCCGGGGCGGTCCCCAGGATCATCCGCAGCCCGGACCTGACCAGCCGCTCGTCGTCCACCACAGCGACACGGATCACCGGCCGCCCCTTTCTCCTTCGCACCCATCCGAGCCCCCCGGAACCGCCCGGCGCTGCGCGACTCCGTACCCCTGTCGCCCGGGCCCGCCCTGCGAGGGACCCACACCCCCGCCGAGCGGCGGGGGTGATCCCGCGACCTCGGGAGGATGCCACGGGGAGCCCCCCACGGGCAGAGTGGTCCACATGCTGCACCACTGAAGAGGCCACAAGCCCAGAACGCGTTGCAGTTCACATCGGCGGCCGTCGCGACCCCCACACGCGGCGGCCGCTGTTGGCGTGCGGGGGCGGTTCGGAGGGGGATCTCCCCCGCACCGCCGGCGAACCGGCCAGGCAGCCCTCGGACGGCCTCAGGAACGCCCCGTGCGCACCGTACGCAGCCCCTCGGCCCGCATCCCGCCGTACGCCCCGAAGCCGCGGCCGGTCGCCAGCAGGACCACCGACGTCATCGCCGACAGCGCATAGGCCGTCGTCACCATGGACAGCGCGCCCTCGGCCGTCTCGAAGGACCGGTTGAAGAAGTCGGTCACGGCCAGCCAGACCACGGTCCGCACCGTCAGATACAGCTCGACCGCCGCGAACACCAGCAGCGCGCCCCGGACCTCGTGCCGCCCCCGGAAGGCCAGCACGCCCAGGACCAGCAGCGTGAGCACCGAGCCGATGGTGGTGAACTCGGTCGACGCCGCCAGGTCGAGCGTGCCCAGCAGGGAGCCGTCGACCACGCCGCGCAGAAAGTGCGCCACATCCGTCCCGCTGCCCGTCAGCCCCTGTACGGTCCAGCCGAGCCGGGCCAGGCCCATCAGCACGAAGAGGACACCGCAGATACGCGAGGAGCGGCGCCAGGACGCCTCCCCGGCGGTGCGGCACCCGCTCGGCCGCCCGTCCCCGGCCGGCACCATCACCGCCAGCACGACCAGCGCCACCACCAGCCCCAGACCGCGGGTGGCCAGCGTCCAGCCGCCCAGCGGGTCGTTGCCGTACTGGTCGCGGTAGGCGCCGTCGAACAGGCCCACGCCCTCCCGGAGGGAGACGGCGAGCAGCAGCGCGGCCGACAGCAGCGCGGCGGAGCGCGCCACCCGCCGCTGCGCCAGCGCCAGCCCCGCGGTCACCAGGAAGACGGCGGTGAAGGACCATTCGTACGGGCCGAGCGCCTGGGAGGCGGGGGAGGCGCCCGGGTTGAACAGCCCTTCCAGGAAGTCCCAGACGCTGCCGTCCCCCTGGGCGATGCCGTAGACGGTCCAGGCGATCAGCGTGCCGGCGTACAGCGCCAGGCACAGTGCGGTCGTGAGGTAGGCGCCGCTGTGCTCGGCGGCGGCCCGCCCGGGGTCGGTGCCCGGCCGGACGTCCACCGTTCCGCCGTCCTGCATCACCATGACCGACCCCCGCTCCGCCTGTCGCAGCCGCCGCACCGGCTCGTCCCGTACGGCTGCCTCACTGTGTCAAGGACGGCCGGAGAGCCGGTGGAGGTTCCACCCCGTGTGTCGTGCGGGACGAATCGTGTGTTCAGCACACCCGGCGCGGTCAGGGTGCATGGGGTGGCCATCTCCGCCCGGAACACGGCCTCTTGGGCCGTATGGCGGGCCTTGTGCGCCCTTATCCCGCGGCCGCGGGGAGCCCCTGTCGCGGCGGCCGTCCTCGTGCCGCGGCGGCCTGTGCGGGGCGGTGGGCCACAGCGTTCCAGGTCAGCGGTGTCGCGGCCGCTCCGTGGGGTGCCGCCCCCGTTGCGCGGGCGCCGGTGCGGCAAGATGGAGCCATGGGGATCTTCGGGGGCGAGGGCCGACTGATCGGTGGCCGGTACCGCCTGGGAATACGGCTGGGCCGCGGTGGCATGGGTACGGTCTGGCGGGCCACCGACGAACTGCTGGGACGCCAAGTCGCCGTCAAAGAGCTGCACTTGGACGAGATGGCCGGGCCCGAGTCGCGGGTGCAGCGCGAGCGGGCGATGCGCGAGGCGCGGACCGTCGCCCAGATCAAGCACCCCAATGTGATCGTCGTCCATGACGTCGTCGAGCAGGACGGCCGGCCCTGGATCGTGATGGAGCTGGTGGAGGGCCCGTCGCTGGCCGACCGGCTGCACAGCGGGGGACCGGTCGCACCGCGCGAGGCGGCCAGGATCGCCGTGGCGCTGCTCGGCGCGCTGCGCGCCGCCCACACCCGCGGGGTGCTGCACCGCGACATCAAGCCCGCCAACGTCCTGATGGAGTCGGGCAGCGGCCGGGTCGTGCTCACCGACTTCGGCATCGCCCAGGTCCCCGGCGTCACGACGCTGACCGACGCGGGCGGCTTCGTCGGCTCGCCCGAGTACACCGCGCCGGAGCGAATGGCCGGGCGCAGCGCCGGCCCGGAGGCCGACCTGTGGTCCCTGGGGGTGCTGCTGTGCGCCGCGCTCAGCGGTGAATCGCCCTTCCACCGCGACTCGCTGGGCGGTGTGCTGCACGCCGTCGTGTACGACGAGATCGAACTCCCCGAATCCGCCCGCCCGTTGGACGCCGTCGTCGGCGGCCTGCTGGAGCGCGATCCCGAGCGGCGGCTGGGCGTGAGCGAGACGGAGCAGCTGCTGCGCGGCTATCTGCAGTCGGGCCGCGCCCCCGAGCGCGGGGCGGGCGGGCACGGCGGGTTCGGCCCCCTTCGCGCCGCCGGGGCCGCGGGGCCCGCCGCCGGGGCCGCGGCGGGCGGCCCGGGACGACCGCCCGGCCCGCCACCGCACGCCCCCGCGTCCGACGGCCCCGGCGGCGGTCTGCGCGGCGAACACCCGCCCGCCGAGGACCTCGCGGCCCCCGGCACACCGCCGCTCCCGTCGCCCGGCCCCGGCCCCGGCCCCGGTCGCGCGCCCGCCGGTCCCGCCGCCGACCCGCCCGCCGGCCGCAGCGGCGGCCGGGCCCCGGGCCTGCCGCTCCGCGACGCGCTCGACGAGCGGGCGCTGGCCGCCGCCGCCCGCCCGCACACCGGCCGCACCCGCACCGTGCTGCTGACCGCGCTCGCGGTGGTGGTGATCGGCGGCGCCGGCGCCGGCGTCACGGCCCTGCTGATGAACCAGGACGGCACCGACGGCACCAAGGACAAGAGCGGCCGCCCCGGCCACTCCCAGCAGGCCTCGCACGACGGCCCCACGAAGAGACCCGGCACCCCGGCCCCCACCGTCCCGGTCACCTCCGCCCCCTCCCCGGGCAGCACCGAACGGATCCCGGCCGGATACAGCCTGGTCCGCGACCCGGTCGGCTTCGCCCTCGCCGTACCGGAGGGCTTCACCCGCTCCTACGAGAACGACCGGGTCTACTACTACTCCCAGGGCAAGCGGTTCCGGATCGGCGTCCAGCTGCAGCAGCCGGTGCCGCAGGGGCCGATCGGCGCGATGCGCACGGCCGACGCGCGGGGCCCCGCCAACTACCGCGGCTACCGCGAGGGACAGGTCACCGAGACCACCCACAACGGACTGCAGGCCGGGCTGTGGGAGTTCGTCTGGGACGGCAGCACCCAGGACGGCGGCTCGCGGTACACCTACGACCTCAGCTGGGACGAGGGCGGGAAGATGATCGACGTCTGGATCTCCTCGCCGGTCGCCTCGCGCACGGAGGCCAAACGGCACTTCGACACCGCGATCGACGCGTTCCAGCTGACCGGGGCGTAACGCCGGACGGGGCGGCGGCCGCAGCGTCCGGCGGGGCGCCGGCACTCGCGGTCGTCCCAGACCAGAGCCCTTGCGGCCAGCGGACACTGGCGCGATGGTGCGTGCCGTGCGAAAACCTATTACTGCCGGGTACACAAAGCGTCCGGGGAGGAATACCCTCGCCGACATGACGGACTCGCAGGACACCGGAACCTCCCCCGCTCCCGGCTCCGCCCGAGCGGGCGGCGCCCCCAGCTCCGCCCTTGCCAAGGCCCCCGAGGGCGGCAACCCGGTCGCGCCCGCCCCGGCGGGCGTCCGCACCGCCGCGGAGGTGGTCACCCCCGAGGTCGCCGCACGGCTGACCCGCGGCGTGGTGGGCAGCGGACGCACCGCCAACCACACCCCGTTCACCGGTGACAAGCTGGCCGACCTGCCGCAGTCCACCCCCGAGGACGTCGCCACCGCCTTCGAGCGCGCCCGCGCCGCCCAGAAGCGCTGGGCCAAGGTCCCCCTCAAGCAGCGCGCCGCGGTCCTGCTGCGCTTCCACGACCTGGTGCTGCGCCGCCAGGCCGAGGTGCTCGACCTGATCCAGCTGGAGACCGGCAAGGCCCGGCTGCACGCCCACGAGGAGCTGCAGGCGGTCGCCGTCGCCGCCCGCCACTACGGCCGCCGCGGCCCCGCCTACCTCCGCCCCAAGGGCCACACCGGTGTCGTACCGACCCTCACCAAGGTCACCGAACTCCGCCAGCCCCGCGGCGTCGTCGGGCAGATAGCCCCCTGGAACTACCCCTTCGAGCTGTCCGTGGGCGACGCCCTGCCGGCCTTCGCCGCGGGCAACGCCGTCGTGATGAAGCCCGACACGGAGACCGCGCTGACCGCCCTGTGGGCCCGCGAGCAGCTCATCGAGGCCGGGCTGCCGGAGGACGTCTGGCAGGTCGTGATCGGCGAGGGCCCGGTCGTCGGCCCCGCCGTCGTCGCGCACGCCGACTACGTCTCCTTCACCGGCTCCACCCGCACCGGCCGCGAGGTCGCCCAGGGCGCCGCCGCCCGCCTGGTCGGCGTCTCCCTCGAACTCGGCGGCAAGAACGCCATGCTGGTGCTGCGCGACGCCGACGTGGACAAGGCCGCCGCCGGCGCCGTCCGCGGCTGCTTCTCCTCCGCCGGCCAGCTGTGCATCTCCATCGAGCGGCTGTACGTCCACGAGTCCGTCGCCGACGACTTCCTGGAGCGCTTCGCGGCCCGTACGAAGGCGATGCGGCTGGGCAACTCCCTCGCGTACGGCGCCGACATGGGCTCGCTGGTCGGCGAGCGCCAGCTGGAGACCGTCACCCGCCATGTCGAGGAGGCCGTCGCCAAGGGCGCCAGGGTCGTCGCGGGCGGCAGGCCCCGCCCGGACATCGGCCCGTACTTCCACGAGCCCACCATCCTGGACGGCGTCGAGGCCCCGATGGCCGTCTGCGGCGAGGAGACCTTCGGCCCGGTCGTCTCCGTCTACCGCTTCAGCGACGAGGACGAGGCGGTGGCGCTGGCCAACGCCACGCCGTACGGCCTCAATTCCAGCGTCTGGACCAGGGACGGCCGGCGCGGCCGCGCGATCGCCGCCCGGCTGCGCACCGGCACGGTCAACGTCAACGAGTCCTACGCCGCCGGCTACGGCAGCGTGCAGTCGCCGATGGGCGGTATGGGCGACTCGGGCCTGGGCCGCCGGCACGGCGCCGAGGGCATCCTCAAGTACACCGAGGCGCAGACCGTCGCCCACCAGCGGCTGATGCCGCTCGCGCCGTCCTTCGGGATGACCGATGAGAAGTACGCCCGGTTCATGACCAGCAGCCTGCGCGCGATGAAGGCGCTGCGGCTGAGGTGAACGGCCCGCGGCGGCCCAGCCACCCTCCCCCCGCTCCCGGCTCCTCCCGAGCGGGAGGTACCCCAGCGACCAGCAGGGAGAGCCAGTGCCCCAGGAGAACTCCGCCCACCACCAGGACCCGGCGTCCGACGGCTACGACTACGACGTGCTCGTGGTCGGCTCCGGCTTCGGCGGTTCCGTCTCGGCCCTGCGGCTGACCGAGAAGGGCTACCGCGTCGGCGTCCTGGAGGCCGGGCGCCGCTTCACCCGCGAGACGCTCCCCAAGAACTCCTGGGACCTGAAGAACTACCTGTGGGCCCCGGCGCTCGGCCTCTACGGCATCCAGCGCATCCACCTCCTGGGCAAGGTGATGGTCCTGGCCGGCGCCGGGGTCGGCGGCGGTTCGCTCAACTACGCCAACACCCTCTACGTGCCGCCGAAGCCGTTCTTCGACGACCCGCAGTGGAAGGACATCACCGACTGGCAGGCGGAGCTGAAGCCGTACTACGACCAGGCCCGGCGGATGCTGGGAGTGCGGCTCAACCCGACGATGACGCCGTCCGACGTCCATCTCAAGGCGACCGCCGAGGCGATGGGCGTCGGCGACTCCTTCCACATGGCGCCGGTCGGGGTGTTCTTCGGCGACGGCGACGATGCCGACGGCGGGGCGAGGACCGAGCCCGGAGGCGAGGTCGCCGACCCCTACTTCGGCGGCGCGGGCCCCTCCCGCAGGGCGTGCACCGAGTGCGGCGAGTGCATGACGGGCTGCCGCCACGGCGCGAAGAACACCCTCAACGAGAACTACCTCCACCTCGCCGAGCGCGCCGGGGCCGTCATCCACCCGATGACCTCGGTCGTCGCGCTCACCGAGGACTCCCGCGGCGGCTTCGCCGTCAAGACCCTGCCGACGGACAACAAGAAGAAGGGCGCGGGCCGCACGTTCACGGCCCGCCGGGTCGTCCTCGCGGCCGGCACATACGGCACCCAGACCCTGCTGCACCGCATGAAGGACAGCGGGCTGCTCCCGTACCTCTCCGGCCGGCTCGGCGCCCTCACCCGCACCAACTCCGAGGCGCTGGTGGGCGCGCAGACCGACAACCGCCGCTACCGCAGGCGGCACGGCGGGGCGAAGGCCGACTTCACCAGGGGCGTGGCGATCACCTCGTCGATCCACCCCGACGAGAACACCCACATCGAGCCGGTCCGCTACGGCAAGGGCTCCAACTCCATGGGCAGCCTGACGGTCCTTCAGGTCCCCTACCGCCCCGCCGGACGGGTCGCTGCCTGGCTGGGCAACCTGGCCCGCCACCCGCTCCTCGCGGTGCGCTCCCTGTCCAACCGCCGCTGGTCGGAGCGGACCATCATCGGTCTGGTGATGCAGTCCCTCGACAACTCCCTGACGACGTACCGCAAGCCGAAGGGCCCCGGCAAGGGCCTGCTCACCGCCCGCCAGGGCCACGGGGCCCCGAACCCGAACCAGATCCCCGAGGCCACCCGGGCGGCGACGCTGCTGGCCGAGGAGATCAACGGCTTCGCGGGCTCCAACATCGGGGAGCTGGTGGGCACCCCGCTCACCGCGCACTTCCTCGGCGGCTGCCCCATCGGCGACTCGGCCGGCACCGGCGTCATCGACCCCTACCACCGCCTCTACGGCCATCCGGGCATCTCGGTCGTCGACGGCGCCGCGGTCTCCGCCAACCTCGGCGTCAATCCGTCGCTGACCATCACCGCGCAGGCCGAGCGCGCGATGTCGCTGTGGCCCAACAAGGGCGAGCCGGACCCGCGGCCCGCGCCGGGCGAGGCCTACCGGCGGCTGGCGCCGGTCGAGCCGGTGCGCCCCGCCGTCCCGGCCGGGGCCTTCGGCGCGCTGAAGCTGCCGTTCGTGCCCGTCCCGGCCGTTCCCCCCAGGAAGTCCCGCACCTAGCGCGCGCACGAGGGGCCGCACCCGGCACGCCGGGTGCGGCCCCTCGCCTGCCACACGTTACGCGGCGGCGCCGGCCGTCTTGCGGCGGCGGACGACGAAGATCGCGCCCGCGCCCACGACCATGGCGACCCCGCCGACCATGGCGATGGTCGGCAGCGCCGAGGAGGAACCGGTCTCGGCGAGCTTGCCGGTGACCGGGATCTGCTTCAGCTCACCCTGCGGGGCGGCCTTGTTGCCCTTGACCTTGCCCGGCTTGCTCTTGGCCGGCGGCACGCTGCCCGGCTTGCTGCCCGCGACCAGGATGTCGAAGTCGTACTGCGCGACGTCCGAGAAGCCGCAGACGTCGTCCTGGTTGTGGTACGCGCCGATGGTGAACGCGAAGCCGTAGCTGCCCGGCGTCTTGGCGTCGACCTTCAGACGCAGCTTGGCGTCGGCGTACTCACCCGGCTCCAGACCGTCGACGGAGGCGAAGTAGCCGTCCTCGTCGGTGATGGACTCCCAGGAGCGGGCGTCCTCGTCGTACCACTGCACCGTCAGCAGCCCGGAGACGTCGTCGAAGTCGTCGTTGCTGATACCGGCCAGCGCGACGTACGCGTCGACCGACTTCATCGCCTTGTCGGACGTGTTGGTGGCGCGGAAGGTGAAGTTCTTCCAGCCGGAGCCGGCCACGACCTTGCTGGGCAGGCCGCGCAGCTCGGTGCTGATCGCCATCTCGTCCGACTGCGAGGCGCAGGTCGGCTCGTCGTCCGGCTTCTGGGTCGGCTTGGCGGTGGGCTTGGCCGAGGTGGACGGCTTGGGGGAGTCGCTGGGCTCGGCGTCGCCGCTCGGGCTCGCCGGGGCGGACGGCTCGACCTCGTCACCGGTGCCGGTCTCCTGGCCGGGCTCGGTGCCGTCGCCGGGCTCGGTGTCCTCGGCCGGCGTGGTCTCCTCGCCGGCGGCCGGGGTCTCCGGCTGCGTGGCGGTGTCGTCCGTCTGGTCCGACTCCGGGGTGCCCGGCGTCGGCTCGGCGCTCACGCTGGTGTCGGTGTCGGTGCCGGTCGCGAACGCGGCAGGTGCCGCCAGCAGGGCGGCGGGGGCTATGACGGCCGTCGTGGCGGCAGCCGTCAAGGCACGGCGAAGCTTCATCGAGAAGACCTCTCGGGGTCCAAAGTGCCCTTGAGGGGCACACGTTGGTAGCGGGCCGTCGCGGTGGGGCGCGGTGTGGCCGTGCGATTGCACGTACATGACCGGCCATGGCTGAAAAAGGTTGTTCAACGGCAGGGAAATCTCGCCGTGACGCCGGTCACACACCTCGCAGCTGCCGCACAGCTGCCGCACGGCGCAACCACAGCCGATGCACAGCCCGATCAGGAGCGACGGATGTGCGCCCCCCTTGCGCCCCTCCATAGCGAAGGGCCCCGGATACCGTCCGCGAGGGGGGTGCGGACGGCCACGGGGCCCTTGGCTTTCGGTGCCGGCGTCAGGGCAGCGCCGGCACCGACGGGCGGCGCTGGGGGGGGGGTAGCGCCGCTGGCTCATGGGTGGTGCTCGATGGTGCGCGCCCTCGGTGGTCGGACCAATGGCGGCGCCAAGGTCCTTCCTTACCGGGAGCGGTAGGTCGTTCGTCAAGCATCGTCCTGGATGCGCCTCACCTGGCGCAACCGTTTCGACCGGATGCGGTCGGTCCCGGGCGTCCCCAGGACCGACCACCCCATCGGATGTGACCGGGCTGCTGTCCCCTGCTGACCGGCCACGGCACCGGAGCGAGGTCCCACGACGCGGACCGCGGCAAGCGGCCGGTGTCTCATCGCTCCGGTCTTCCGCCCGTGGGGCGGCGTCTACGCGTAGTCCTGCAGGCCGCGCCTGGCTGGCGTGGCACCGGGAACAACGAAGCCCCGCGGCGGCCGGTCACGCGCCGTACGGGTGAGTCGGCAACCGAACTCAGATCCGGCAGCTGCGCCGGGCGCGCGCTCCCTTGCCGTGCGCCCTGCCCATACCCGGCGCCCCGCCCGTACCCGGCCCGTACGGCACAACCGACCCAACACCGACCAAATCCAGCCACTCGGACCGGGTGCGCCCGGGCCGCGCCCGCTGTCTCAGATCTGGCCCCGGGACAGCTCCAGCAGGGTCATCGCCAGCGCCGTGCCCGGCTTGCCGAGCTGGTCGCGGTAGTGGGCGAGGATCTCCATCTCGCGGGAGAGGTTCACCCGCCGCCCGCCCGAGGCGATGCGCTCGCGCTGGATGACGGCCGAGACGGCCATCCGCTCCTGGACGAGGCCGATGATCCGGCCGTCGAGATCGTCGATCCGGCGGCGGGCGCCGGTGATGATCCCGGCCGCCTCGGGGGTGCGCGCGCCGGTCTCGGGGACGGCGGAGGGGGCGGTGGCGGCGGTGTCGGTGCTCATGTCCGTATCTCCTGGGGTGTGCGGCCCCGGAGCCGGCAGACGGTCCTGGCAGACGCAGACGCCCCGGACCTGTGCCGGTCCGGGGCGCCTGGGAAGTTTGCTCGTCAGTGGATCAAGCAGCACGACCATGGCAGCCGGACGGGCCGGTGCCATAGGTAAAGACGAAGGTCAGCTGCTTGGACATGGCGCTCAGTATGAGCCCGTTAGAATCGAAAGTCCAACCCTTGCTCCACACCGCCGGAAGGCCGCCGAAGTGCCATCAGCGCCCCCTGCCGCTGCCCCGGACGTCGTCCTCGTAGTCGACTTCGGCGCACAGTACGCCCAGCTCATCGCCCGCCGCGTCCGTGAGGCCCGGGTCTACAGCGAGATCGTGCCGTCCACCATGCCGGTGGCCGAGATGCTCGCCAAGAACCCCGCGGCGATCATCCTCTCCGGCGGCCCGTCCTCGGTCTACGCCGAGGACGCCCCCTCCCTCGACCGCTCCCTCTTCGAGGCCGGTGTCCCGGTCTTCGGCATGTGCTACGGCTTCCAGCTCATGGCCACCACCCTCGGCGGCACCGTCGACAACACCGGTGCCCGTGAGTACGGCCGTACCCCGCTGACCGTCACCAAGCCCGGCTCCACGCTCTTCGAGGGCACCCCCGCCGAGCAGTCGGTGTGGATGTCCCACGGCGACGCGTGCAGCGCCGCCCCCGAGGGCTTCACCGTCACCGCGTCGACCGACGTCGTCCCCGTCGCGGCCTTCGAGAACGACGAGAAGAAGCTCTACGGCGTGCAGCACCACCCCGAGGTGATGCACTCCACATACGGCCAGCAGGTCCTGGAGCACTTCCTCTACCGCGGCGCCGGCATCCAGCCGTCCTGGACCACCGGCAACGTCATCGAGGAGCAGGTCGAGGCGATCCGCGCCCAGGTCGGCACCAAGCGCGCGATCTGCGGCCTGTCCGGCGGCGTGGACTCCGCGGTCGCCGCAGCCCTCGTGCAGAAGGCCATCGGCTCGCAGCTGACCTGCGTGTACGTCGACCACGGCCTGATGCGCAAGGGCGAGACCGAGCAGGTCGAGAAGGACTTCGTGGCGGCCACCGGTGTCGACCTGAAGGTCGTCGACGCCCAGGAGCGCTTCCTGGCCGCCCTCGCCGGGGTCTCGGACCCCGAGGAGAAGCGGAAGATCATCGGCCGGGAGTTCATCCGGGTCTTCGAGCAGGCCGAGGCCGAGATCGTCGCCGAGGCCCCGAACGACCAGCCGGTCAGGTTCCTGGTGCAGGGCACGCTCTACCCGGACGTCGTCGAGTCCGGCGGCGGCACGGGCACCGCGAACATCAAGTCCCACCACAACGTGGGCGGCCTCCCCGAGGACCTCGAGTTCGAACTCATCGAGCCGCTGCGCAAGCTGTTCAAGGACGAGGTCCGGATGGTCGGCGCGGAGCTCGGCCTGCCCGACGAGATCGTCCACCGCCAGCCGTTCCCGGGCCCCGGCCTCGGCATCCGCATCGTCGGCGAGGTCACCCGCGAGCGTCTCGACCTGCTGCGCGAGGCCGACGCCATCGCCCGCGAGGAGCTGACCGCGGCCGGCCTGGACCGCGAGATCTGGCAGTGCCCGGTCGTGCTCCTCGCCGACGTCCGCTCGGTCGGCGTCCAGGGCGACGGCCGCACTTACGGCCACCCGATCGTGCTGCGCCCGGTCTCCTCCGAGGACGCGATGACCGCCGACTGGACCCGTATGCCGTACGAGGTCCTGGCGAAGATCTCCACGCGCATCACCAACGAGGTCGCCGACGTGAACCGGGTGGTGCTGGACGTCACCAGCAAGCCGCCGGGGACGATCGAGTGGGAGTGATCTCCCCCTAGCGTCAAACACAGCGCCGTCGCTCATTCGTTTGGGCGGCGGCGTTGTCGTTCCCGCTCGGTACGCTGTCGATACGGCCCAGAATCCCGTCCATGGGAGGACTTATGACCGCTGAGATCGCGCACCACTGGCCGGTGCCGCCGCAGGACGGTTACACCGTGGACGACCTGCTGACGCTGCCCGACCTCCCGCCGCACACGGAGTTGATCGACGGGAGTCTGGTTTTTGTGAGTCCGCAGCGGAATTTCCACAGCACCGTGGTCGACTTGCTGGTGAATGGCCTGCGCCGCACCGTGCCGCCCGAGCTGAGGGTTCGGCGGGAGATGACGGTGGTGATCGACAAGCGCAACGGCCCGGAACCGGACGTGCTGGTCGTGCGTGCCACATCGGTGCGCAACCAGCATCAGACCTACTACCAGGTCAGGGACGTGATGCTCGCCGTCGAGGTGGTCTCACCGGAGTCCGAGGCCCGGGACCTGGACACCAAGCCGCACAAGTACGCCAATGCGGGGATCCCGTACTTCTGGCGCGTCGAGATGGCGGGTCCGGACGAGCGGCCGGTCGTCCATGCCTTCGAGCTCGACAGGGATGCGCGCCTCTACAGCTCCGTCGGGGTTCATCACAACCGGCTCAAGCTCTCCGCCCCCTTCGACATCGACATCGACCTGACCGCCATCGACGAACTCTGACGTTGACGTCGGTGACCGCGCCCCACATCATGACTTTCGTATAGCGACATCGTGATTTCGTTAAGCGAAAGAAGAAGTGGGGCGCCCCTATGGCCACCATCGCCTTCATCGGCCTCGGCATCATGGGCAGCCCCATGGCCGTGAACCTCGCCAAGGCCGGGCACAGCGTCATCGGCTGGAACCGCAGCTCCGGGCGGGCGGACGCGCTGGTCGCGGCGGGCGGCACGGAAGCGGACACGATCGCCGGGGCGGTCCGCGACGCCGATGTCGTGATCACCATGGTCCCGGCGTCCGCGCAGGTCGAAGCGGTCGCGTACGGCCCCGACGGCATCCTGGCCAACGCCCGCGCGGGCACCCTCCTCATCGATCACTCCTCGATCACCCCGCAGACCTCCGTCGACCTGGCCAAGGCCGCCGCGGACAAGGGCATCCGGGTGCTGGACGCCCCCGTGTCGGGCGGTGAGGCGGGCGCCGTCGAGGGCGTGCTGTCGATCATGGTCGGTGGTGAGCGGGCGGACTTCGACGCCGCACGGCCGGTCTTCGACGCGGTCGGCGCGACCGTGGTGCACTGCGGACCGCACGGCGCGGGCCAGACGGTCAAGGCCGCCAACCAGCTGATCGTCGCCGTGAATCTGCAGGCCCTCGCCGAGGCCGTGGTCTTCCTGGAGAAGTCCGGCGTCGATCTGCGGGCCGCCCTGGAGGTCCTGGGCGGCGGCCTGGCCGGGTCCACGGTCCTGGCCCGCAAGAAGGACAGCCTCCTCGCCCGCGACTTCACCCCCGGCTTCAAGCTGGAGCTCCACCACAAGGACATGGGCATCGTCACCGACGCGGCCCGGACCGTCGGCGCGGCCCTGCCGGTGGGCGCCGTGGCGGCCCAGCTCATCGCCTCCGCAGTGGCCCGCGGCGACGGCGCGCTCGACCATTCGGCGCTGCTGCGCGGAGTGGAGGCGCTGAGCGGGTACGGGCGGGAGGGCTGAGAGGCCGGGAGGCCTGACGGACCTGGGAGGCCTGAGGGGCCCGGGGACCTGAAAGGCCCGTCCGGCGGCTCGGCCGGGCGTGGCCCCGGCTCGGCAGCCCCCCGTACGCCCGCCGCTTCAGTCCCGTACGGCCGCCGCCAGCCGCTGCAGCGTCGTGGCCATCGCCGGGCCCATCCGCCTGGGGTAGCCGGGGAGTTCGATGACGAGGCGGGGGAGGCGGGCGCGGGACCAGTCGTAGGTGTGGGTGACCCGGGTGGTGGGACCGGACGCCGGGTCCGCCGCGTCCGTCACGGGCGTCAGCTCGTAGCGCCAGCGCTGCCCGCCGACCAGGCGGCGGCCGCGGAGTTCGCCCCAGGTCTCCCAGGCGATCAGCCGGTCCTTCTCGTACTCCACCACGGCGTTCACCGAGCGGTAGGCGATCCGCCCCTGCGCCATGCCCATGCTGAACCGGTCACCGGGACCCAGCGGCGAGGGGCCTTCGGGGCGGCCGCGCAGCATGCCCGAGCCGTCCAGTCCGGCATGGCGTGCCGGGTCCCGCAGGACGGCGAAGATCTGCTGGGGTGTGGCGCCGATGTCCCGGCTGACCGATATCGACCGCATGGTGTTCTCCTCTGGTGCCGTTGACGTTGCCGTTCCCGGTGCTGCTGCCTGCTGCTTCCTGCTGCCGTACGCGGTGCCGTGACGCAAAGCCCGCACGCGGAGCCCGCACGCGGAGTCCTCGGTGCCGTCCTCGCACGGAGAGCCGTCACGGAGCCGTCACATGGTGTCCTCATGATGCCGCCGCGGCCCAACCGGGCCTGCCGCGGCCCTGGTTACCTGCGGTAGTGGAGGGTAGCTTCCGCCTCGCGCACCACGTGCCGCACGTGCCAGGAGGAGAGCCGCGATGCCCGAACCCACGCCCATACCCACCGACCAGCTGCACTTCGCGATGCCGCCGGCGCACCGGACCGTCGAGGACGAACGGCGCCACCGCAAGGAGCGCCTCGTGGTGGCGCTGCGGCTCTTCGGGCGCTTCGGCTTCGAGGAGGGCGTCGCGGGCCATATCACCGCGCGCGACCCGGAGTTCCCCGACTACTTCTGGGTCAACCCCTTCGGGATGTCGTTCACACTGATCACGATCGGCGATCTGATCCTGGTCAACGCGCAGGGCAAGGTCGTCGAGGGCCGCTACCACGTCAACCAGGCCGCGTTCGCGATCCATTCACAGGTCCACCAGGCCCGCCCCGACGTCGTCGCCGCTGCCCACAGCCACTCCACGTACGGCAGGGCGCTGTCCGCCCTCGGCGAGCTGCTGGACCCGATCACCCAGGACGTCTGTGCCTTCTACGAGGACCACGCGCTCTACGACGACTACACGGGCGTGGTCGTCGACGAGGAGGAGGGCCGCCGGATCGCCACCGCCCTCGGGCCGCACAAGGCCGTCATCCTGCGCAACCACGGGCTGCTGACGGTCGGCGACTCGGTGGACGCGGCGGCCTGGTGGTTCCTCACGATGGAACGGTCGTGCCAGGTCCAGCTGACCGCGAAGGCCGCCGGCAAACCGGTCCTGATCGACCACCGCAACGCCGTCCACACCCGCGAGCAGCTGGGCAACGACCTGGTGGCCTGGATCAACTACCAGCCGCTCTACGAGCAGATCGTGCGGAGCGAGCCGGACCTTTTCGGCTAGCGGAGCGAGCCCGACCTCTTCGGCTAGCGGACGGCCGGGCCGCACCGCGGCCGGTGCCCTGCGAGCGCCGGCCGCGGTGCGAGAAGCGGTCACAGACGGGGGAACAGGTCCATGAACGGGTCCGAGCTCGCGGTGATGCCCCGGCTGAACGGCGAGTCGAAGTCCCAGACCAGGAACAGCAGGAAGGCGATCAGCGCGCTGAACAGCGCCGCCATCAGCAACTCCCGCGCCGAGCGCCGGATCTGCAGGGTGAACACCACCCCGATGGAGATGGCGCCGCCGATCAGCAGCCCGAACCACACCACCCCCGGCAGCGTCGAATCGGCCGCGTCCGCACGGGCGGAGCGCGCCCCGTCCGCCACCGCGACCTGATCGACGAGCGGCTGGTAGGACTGCCCCTCGAAGTCGTTGGCCGGGTGGTAGTCGGTGACGTCCGCCCGCACCTTCGCCAGCAGATCGTCGCCGCGCCCGGTCAGCTCGCCCTGTTCGGACATGACCTGCCACTCCTTGTGCACGACGTGGGAGACGTACGCGTCGACGTCCGAGCGGATCCGGTCCCGCACCGGCGCGGGGTAGGCCCGCGCCCGCACGCTGACCTCGTGCAGCGCCTGCGCCTCGGTCCGTACGGTGTCCTCGGCCGCGCTCCTGGCCTCCCAGACACCGGCGATGGCAAGACCCAGAACGATCGCGTACACCACCCCCACCATCATCGTCAGATACTCGATCACATCGGGCGTTTCGGTCGGGTCGTCGTCCTCGCTGATCCGGCGCCCCCTGAGGACGGTGATCAGCAGTACGACGCCGCAGACCGCGGCCATGGCGATGCCCAGCACCAGCCATTGCGACATGGGGACCTCCTACGAGGAACGGCGCCCGGCGGAACCGGACGAGGAGCTCGAACGGGGACGGAGGGCGGCCGCGGCCAGCACGGCCGGAGCGGTGATCAGCAAGGTCGTGGTCACCATGGAGCGCCCCTCGCGGGGTGGACGGGACGCCCGCGCATAGCTGCGGGGCAGGGCCGGCGCGGACGGTGCCGGTTCGTGCAGGAGCTTGGGCGGAGGCGGCGGAGGCGGCGGGGGTGGCGTGGGGCGGGCGCGGGGAGCGGGCGGCGGAGGCGGAGGCGGCGGTGGCGGGGGAGGGGGCGGCGCGGGCCGTGGTGGCGGCGCGGGCGGTGGCGGCGGGGGTTTCGGCGGCCGGTGACGGTGCGTCGGTGCGGGCGAGGGGGCGGGCGGGCGCTTTGTCGCGGTGCACGGGAAGTGCCAGCCGCTCGGCATGGGAAAGCCGGTCGGTACGTCCACGGGCGGAGTGGTCCCGGCGAAGGCGCAGTTGTCACCGGCGGGCGGCCGGTGGTGCCGGCCCTGGGCGGTCGCCGGTGGCGCGGTGGCGAAGAGCGCGGACAGGCCGGTGAGCCCGGCCAGCAGGAGGAAGGCGAGGAGGGCGAGAAGGGCGAGGGGGGCGGGGGCGGCCGGGAACCCCGTCCGGAGGCGGGCCGTGCCGCCGAGGCCGGCCCGCCCCCGGCGCCGTGCCTGTCGTTCGCGCAATCCCTCTCCCCCGTGCTCTGCGACTCGCCGGTGCGGTGCGTGAGATCCGTGTATTTGGCACACGGCGAGAGCTTGCGCAGGGCGCGGGCGGCTCAGCCTTCGCCGTGCCCCGGTTCGCCCGAACGGGGGAATCGCCGGGTTTGCGTGGTCGGCCGGCGGTCAGGTGTACGGGTGCGGCCGCGGGCGTCAACGCGCCGATGCGCCCCGCCACCCGCCGCCAGCTGGAGGTTTGATGTCCGGCCCGGCTGTATGGGGCACAATTCCCCTTCACATACGGCAAGTTGATGGCAAGCGGTGGCGGGGCGGTAACGGACGTGTCGGTTGAGGCGGCGGGCAGGATGGCCGGAACGGGCGAGCCGGAGGGCGGCGCGGCGCGCGCCGACGGCGGCGAGTGCCGATGCGGACGGTGCCCGCACGGCGCCCGTACGGGGCACCAGCGGGCGGTCGCCGCGTTTGTCGCGCTGCGCGAGGACTTCGCCGCCGGCCGCGGCGTGCCGTCCGGGCTCGCCCGCTCCGCCGGCGCGGCCCGCCAGTGGGTCTCCGACGAACTGACCCTCTCGGCCCGCGACGTGGCCCGGTGCGGCGCCGCCGAAGGGGTCACCTGGCTGGCCGCCGTGCGGTGGCGCACCCTGCTGGCCGTGTGGAGCACGGTGGTGGCCCTGCTGCTCGGGCAGGCGCTGACCGCCATCGGCGGCAGCTGGACGACGGGCCGTACGGCGGCGCTGGCCGCGGCCGTCGCCCTGGCGCTGGTGCTGACCCTGGCGGCCCAGCGGCACCGCGCGCACGGCGGGGCGCTGGCACCGCTGATCGGCGAGGACGGACGGCTGTCCACCTCGCGGACGGTCGCCGCGGGCTGGGCGGCCGCGGCGCTGTACGCCGTCCTGATGGCGGCCGTACAGCTGGCGGCGGCCACCGCGCCGCACGAGCGGCGCCGTCTGCTCCACGGCGTGGAACTGGAGCGCTCCGGCGGCCTGCTGGCGGTGCTCGCCCTCGGCTGCTCGGTGGCCGTACTGGCGCACGGAGTGGTCGCCGCGCGGGTGCGCACCGGGCGGCTGCAGAAGGTCCCCGCGCAGCGGCCGCGCGCGGCCGACCTGCTGGCCGACGACGCCGGGCGGGGCAGCTTCCTGGACGTGCAGTACGTCCTGGTCAACGCCGCTGTGGTGGCGTTCGCGCTGGTCCGGCTGGCGGCCCGGCCCGGACAACTGCCGCAGCTGCCCTGGGCCATGGTGGCCCTGGTGGCCCTCTCCGGGGCGACGTACCTCATGGGGAAGCTGGTGGCGGGCGGCCGCCCGGTGATCCTCTCGGTCGTCCGCGCCCGCGAGCTCGGCGACCTCGCCGCGCCGGTCCGCACCGGCGACGACATCGAGATCCGCGGCGTCGGCTTCGTCCCGCCGGGCGCCACGACACCCGACCGGCTCGCCCGCACCGTCGTACGCATCGGTGGCGTCCATGTCCCGGTGCCGCTGGTGCCGGTGCCCGGCGGCTTCGCCAACCCGACGGACGGGGTGCTGACCGTTCCGGTGCCGGTCGACGTGGAGCCGGGCCGGGTGCAGGTCCGGGTGATCACGGCGGCGGGAGTGGAGACGAACGGTTATCCGCTGGATGTCGTGGACTGACGGGGGCGTGTACGGGGGCCCGGCCCCTTTGGGCGGGGTGGGGTGGTGCGGCCGGGGTGTGCCGGGGGGCCTTCTCGTGCGGGATGCGGTGGTACTGCCGGCGCGGTGCGCCGTCGGCGCCGGTGCCGTGCGTGGGGATTCTGTGTGCGTCACCTGCCCGAAGTGCATCGGTCCGTTGAACCTCTCGCACACGCGCGTACGTATCTCCCCCTGAGGCGCGGGCGCGGGCACAATCGTCTGCTCCCGGTGGCAACGGAGAGGCGGACGTCATGGTTCACGCGAATCGCACGATGAGTGCCGACTGGGCAGGGGCGGGCGCCGACGGATCCGGCGCCGGGCTGCGCGCGCAGCTGGCGCGTCATGCGCTGCTCCCGCTGCGTGTCTTCCTGGGTGCCACGTTCCTCTACGCGGGCCTGGACAAGCTCACGGACCCGGCGTTCCTGGCGGCCGGCGGCACCGGCTCGCTCGGCGAGATGCTGCGCCAGGTCCACGACACGGCGGCGCTGCCGCAACTCGTGGACCTCGCGCAGAAGAGCCCCGTCGGCTTCGGCTACGCCATCGCGGCCGGTGAGCTGGCCGTGGGACTTGGCACCCTCCTCGGGCTGCTGGGGCGGCTGGCGGCGTTCGGCGGCGCACTGATCTCGCTGACGCTCTGGCTCACCGTGAGCTGGGCGACCGCGCCGTACTACTACGGCAACGACCTCGCCTACCTGATGGCCTGGCTCCCCCTCCTGCTGGCCGGCACCCCGAGGTTCTCCCTGGACGCGGCCTGGGACAACCGCCGCAAACGCCATGGGGCGCAGCTGTTCGGCTAGGCCTGCCCGATGGGCCGCCCTGTCCGACGGGGCCTGTCCGACGGGTCATGGACGGCGGGGGCGGCCCGTGCCCGTCGGCCCGTCCCCGTCGGCCAGGGCCTGTCCGATGGGCCGCCCTGCCCGTTCGGCTGCCTCATGGGCGGGCGGCCCCCGGGCGGGCCAGGCTCAGGGGTGCTGCGGTGCGGGCGGCTCGTCGGTGTCGCGGGTGCGATGGCGGCGGGTCCTCGCCCAGACCGTGGCGGTGGCGCCAGCGAGGAGCAGCCCGGCGGGCAGGGCGAGGAAGAGCCCGAGGCCGGGGGCGTACCAGATGCCGAGGGCGTCGAGGCCGTAGCCGATGCCCAGGGCGAGGGCGGTGAAGCCGCAGACCAGGCGGGCCGGTTCGAAGGGGTGGCGCTTCATCGGGCGGCTCCCTGGGGAGTGGGGGCGGCGGGCGCGGCGCGCCGGACGTCCACCTGGCCGGCGCCGACGTCGAGATCGAGGTCGAGCGAGCCGCGCGGCTTCTCGCCCTTCTTGAGACCGTCGGCGGGCAGGGTGACCGTGCGCTGGTCGCCCGCGGAGAGGTCCACGTCATCCGGCGCGTCGCCGGGCAACTGGATGTCGCCGAGGCCGAGCGAGATATGCAGCCGGGCCGTGACGCCCTGCGGCAGCGTCACCTCAAGGCGGCCGGCGCCCACCTCCGCGCCGGTGCGGACCGTACGGCCGTCCTTGAGGGGCAGCTCGCTGAGGTCCAACTCCCCCTGGCCCGAGCCCAGTTCGTAGTGCGGCCGGACGCCGGCGAGGGTGGTGGGGGCCCAGGTGCGGTTCTGCCAGTCGGTGGTGATGTTGTCGGGCAGCGCCGTCGCGCCCGCCAGCAGTACGGCCGTCGTCACCACCATGAAGACCGTGCCGCCGCCCGTGCGTCCGAACCAGGCGCTGAGGACGAGGCCCAGACCGAAGACGACCAGCGCGGCCGCCAGCCCCGCCTGGAGGGACGGCGCCAGGGCGTGGTGCCGGAAGACGGCGGCGCTCGTGGCGCCGCCCGCGAGCACTGCGGCAAGGAACGTCCAGCCGCCGATCGGCCGGCCGTCGCGGCGCGTTCTGCGCGCGACGCCGACGGGGTGGGCGCCGTGCGGCGGCACGCCCGGACCGGGCGGGCGGCCCGCGGCCGGCCAGGCGGCCTCCCGCCGCGGTGCGCTGCCCGCGCCCGCGCCATGTCCGCCTTGGTAGTTGACGTCGAGGGGGAGCGGGGTGTTCTCGGGGCCCCACAGATAGGCCGGGCCGCCCGTGTCCCTGGAGTGCGGGGCCCGCCACCACGAGGGACCGGCCGGCGCGGGCGGCGCCGTGGTCTCCGGCGGGGCGTCGGCCACCGCTTGGGCCGTGGCGGCGTCCATCGACTCCGGGCCCTGCGCCTGCGCCTGTCTGCGCCGCTGTGACCAGTACGCGGAGCCGGCCACCGCCAGCGTCAGCATGACGGCGAAGGACATCATGCTGCCCTTGGCGAGGGTCGTCAGAAACAGTCCGCAGCCGACCAGCGCGAACAGCAGGGCCGTCAGCGCCTGGCCGTCGACACGGCCGGAGAGCAGCCTGCGGCCCTCGTTCTCGTCCTCGCCCTCCACGGGGATCAGCAGCCAGGCGAAGCCGTAGGCGATCAGGCCGAGGCCGCCGACGGCGAGCACGGCGAGCACGACCCGGAAGATGACCGGGTCGAGATCCCACTGCCGGCCCAGCCCGCCGCACACCCCGCCGACGACCTTGTGCCGTCGGCTGCGGCGCAGCGGGGCATGCGCGGAAGGGGGACCGGCAGGGCCGGAGGTCGCCGGCTCCTCGCCGGGGGCTGCTTCGTTCATGAACCCATGGTGACAAGATCGCCGCGGCTGCGGCATCCGTGGAAACCCTGGCGGATCCCTGAGATCCGCGACCCGTGACCCCGGCATGCCTCAGGGGGCTCCAAAATCCCTCGCGGGTTCGCATATGCCACCAGGCCGCCCCCGCGACCGGAACACAGGCCGGGACGCGCGGTGGCCGGAGGCCTGTTCGCCGACGCCGGAGACTATCGTTGCGCCCTGGATACGTACGGGTTTCCGGAGGGGCGTGCGGTGGCGGAGGCGGCGTCGGTGGACGAGGGGCGACTGGTCGCCGGGCGATATCGCCTGGTCGAACGGATAGGCCAAGGCGGTATGGGCACCGTCTGGCGGGCCCGGGACGAACTCCTCGGGCGTCAGGTCGCGGTCAAACGCCTGCACGTCTCGCCGCAGCTGGAGCCGGACGAACTGGCGACCCGCCACGAACGCACCACCCGGGAGGCGCAGGCCGCGGCCCGCATCAACCACCCCAACGTGGTGGGCGTGCACGACGTCGTCGACGACGCCGGCCTGCCCTGCATCGTCATGGAGTACGTCCCCTCCACCACACTCGGCGACGCCATCAAGGACGCGGCCCGCTCCGGCAGTTCCGTCACCCCGCGCGAGGCCGCGCGGATCGGCCGCGGCATGATCGCGGCGCTGCGTGCCGCACACTCCGCCGGTGTGCTGCACCGCGACGTCAAACCGGGCAATGTGCTGCTCGGTGAGGACGGCCGGGTCGTGCTCACCGACTTCGGCATCGCCGTCGCCACCGGCACCTCGACCCTCACCAAGACCGGCGAGCTGGTCGGCTCCATCGACTACTTGGCGCCCGAGCGCGTCAAGGGCGGCACCCCGGGCCCCGCCTCCGACCTGTGGGCGCTGGGCGCGACGCTCTATCAGGCGGTCGAGGGACGCCCCCCGTTCCGGAAGAACACCGCCGTCGAGACGGCGTACGCCATCGCCATGGACCCGTTCGAGCCGCCGCGCAACGCCGGGCCGCTGACCCCGCTGATCGAGGCGCTGCTCGCCAAGGAGCCGGCTGACCGGCCGACGGCCGAGGTCGTCGAGCGGGCGCTGCGGGCGGCGGAAGCGGATGTGGAGACGGCCGTGCTGGGGCACGGTGCGCCGCTGTACTCCGGTGGTGGGGCGGGCGGCGGAGAGCCGACCGCAGGCGACGGGACGGGGCTGTCCACCCGTCAGGCGCCGTGGTCCTCGTCCCCCGAGCCCACGACGGGCCAAGGGACGGAGCCCGTACCCGAATCCCCAACCGAGGCCGTTCCCCGGCCCGCTTCCGGGGGCCGCCGCCGTGCCGTCGTATGGGGTGTCGCGGGCGCCCTCGCCGCCATGGCCATCGCCGGCGGCGTGCTGTACACGGCCGGATATCTCGGTCCTTCGACGAACCAGGGACCGGGAGATGCGAAGGCCAAGCCGCCCGCCGCAAAGCCGAAGCCGAAGCCGAGCCCGACCAAACTGCCGCCCACTCCGGACGGATATCACCGGGTCACGGAAAAGGAGTTCGGCATTTCCTTTCCGGTTCCCGACGGGTGGACACGTCTCTACAAGCCGCAGCTCAACGAGGTCAACTACATCGACCCCACCCGGAAGGTCAACCTGAAGATCAGCGTGCTGAGCTTTGCGAGCGCGGACCCGGTCCGGCACTTTGAGCAGGTCGAGCAGCAGGTGAAGACGCAGCAGGCCAGGGAAGGCCACAGCTACTCGCGGCTGCGGTTGCAGGGCAGCACTTACCGGGGTCAGCCGGCGGCCATCTGGGAGTACCTGTTTCAGGGGTCGGCCCGCATGTACCGTGCCACGGATCTGGGATTCGGGCGCGAGGGCGACAACGAGTACGCGATTTATCTGTCCGCGCCCGATGCCCTGTGGCCGCAGTACAAGCCGGTATTCAATGCGGTGTGCGATGGCTTCAGCCACAAGTAGTGTCAGTCACCGGTAGGGAATGTGCGGTTTGAGGAATCCGCCGTGAGCCAGGGTTCGATCAGGGTTGACCCTGATGTCCGGGCTCCCGCGGCGTGTGACCATCAGAAGCATGACCACCGCGCCACCCCGCCCCGACACGGCCTACGCCCCGGTGCCTGACCCCGACGACCCGCCCGTGCGCAAGCTCTACCGCAGCGCCGACGGGCGGCTGCTCGGCGGCGTCGCGCGCGGACTCGCAGGCCATCTCGGGCTGCCCGTCTCCTGGGTGCGTGTCGTCTTCGTGGCCCTCTTCATGGCCGACGGCATGGGCGCCCTGCTCTATGCCGCGTTCTGGTTCTTCGTCCCGCTCGGCGTCGGCGGCGTGGAACACCGCCCGCACGCCCCGGGCGACGACAAGCGGCGGCTGCTGCGGCACAAGCCTGACAAGGGCCAGGTCTTCGCGCTGATCGCGCTGCTGATCGGCGCCGCCGTCATCGCCTCCAGATTCCAGCTGGGCCAGGCCGACGGCTATCTGTGGCCGGTGCTGCTGATCGGCGCCGGCGTCGCCCTGGTGTGGCGCCAGGCGGACAACTCCCGCCGCGCCCAGTGGCTGGAGCTCGGCCGCCGCAAAGCCCTGCTGCCCGTGCTGCGCGGCGCGGCCGGAGTGCTGCTGGTCTGCGTCGGCGTCACCGGCATCGTCGTGCTGCAGGGCTCGGTGCGGCTGCTGGGCTCGGTCCTGCAGGCCGCGCTCGCCGTCGTCGTCGGCATAGCGCTGCTCGCCGGCCCCTACCTCGTACGGATGATGCAGGACCTCTCCGAGGAGCGGCTGATGCGTATCCGCGCCCAGGAACGCGCCGAGGTGGCCGCCCATGTCCACGACTCCGTGCTGCACACCCTCACCCTGATCCAGCGCAACGCCGACGACCCCAGAGAGGTGGCGCGCCTGGCCCGCGCCCAGGAGCGCGAGCTGCGCGCCTGGCTCTACAAGCCCGAGGGCCGCGGCAAGGAGGAGGACGAGGAGCCGGCCACCCTCGCCGAGGCGGTCCGCAAGGCCGCCGCCGAAGTGGAGGACGACCACGGCGTCCCCATCGAGGTCGTGGTCGTCGGCGACTGCCCCCTGGACGAGCCGCTGGACGCCCAGCTGCAGGCCGCACGCGAGGCGATGGTCAACGCCGCCAAGTACGGTGGCGACGGCGGCGCGGTGCAGGTGTTCGCCGAGGTCGAGGGCCGTACGGTCTTCGTCTCGGTGCGCGACCGCGGCCCCGGGTTCGACCTGGACGCGGTCCCCGCCGACCGCATGGGCGTACGCGAGTCCATCATCGGCCGGATGGAACGCAACGGCGGCACGGCCCGGCTGCGCTCCGCCCCCGAGGGCGGCACGGTCGTCGAGCTGGAGATGGAGCGCGCCGAGACGGAGCGTGACCTATGACGGGGCCCGGGAGGCCGCAGCCGGCGGCAGCCCCGGCCGGGGAACGGAATGATGACCGGGCAGACATGGAAGGCCTGGCAGACACCGAAGGCCAGGCACACACCGAAGACCGGGCAGACAGCGAAGGACGGGCAAAGGACATGAGCAGCGAGGACGCACAGCAGGACGGAACAGACGACGCGGCGGCCGGCGGCCGGACCGTACGGGTCGTGCTGGTCGACGACCACCGGATGTTCCGTACGGGCGTCCAGGCCGAGATCGGCCAGACCGAGAGCACCGGCGTCGAGGTGGTCGGCGAGGCCGCCGACGTCGACCAGGCGGTCACGGTCATCACCGCCACCCGCCCCGAGGTCGTCCTCCTGGACGTCCACCTCCCCGGTGGCGGCGGCGTCGAGGTGCTGCGCCGCAGCGCCGAAATGATGGCCGACGCCGAGCGCCCGGTCCGCTTCCTCGCGCTCTCCGTCTCCGACGCCGCCGAGGACGTCATCGGCGTCATCCGCGGCGGCGCCCGCGGCTATGTCACCAAGACGATCACCGGTACGGACCTGGTCAACGCGATCTTCCGGGTCGCCGACGGCGACGCGGTGTTCTCCCCGCGGCTGGCCGGCTTCGTCCTGGACGCCTTCGCCAACTCCGACGCCCCGCCGATCGACGAGGACCTGGACCGCCTCACCCAGCGCGAGCGCGAGGTCCTGCGGCTGATCGCCCGCGGCTACGCGTACAAGGAGGTCGGCAAGCAGCTCTTCATCTCCGTCAAGACGGTCGAATCCCATGTCTCGGCGGTCCTGAGGAAACTCCAGCTGTCCAACCGCCACGAGCTGACGCGCTGGGCCGCGGCCCGCCGCCTGGTCTGACGTCCCGACCTGCGGCCGGACCAGGGCCGGTCCGATGGGTCAGGGCCGGAAAGGCCCGGGAGCCGCCTACCGCCGCCCGGCGACGGACGACGGTGTGACGGCGAAGGACGAGTACGGGCGGGAAAAGGACGAGTACGGGCGGGAAGGGGCAAAGAAGGACCGAAGCCGGGCAACCAGGACCACGCGGATCGCCATCTAAGGGCGCGGAGAGGCTCACTGCCGGAGGCGGGGCCGGAACCACCCCCACGTCCTTCGCGTAGTTGTCCTGGAAGCGAGATCCCGATGAGCCTGACGGGCACGCCCTTCTTCCTCACCTCGGTCGCGCTGCTGATCGTCGCCGTGGTGCTGCCGCTCGCCCTGTGGAGCCGGATAGCCGGGCCGCGCCTGGTGCGCGGCCTCGCCCGGCTCCTGATGCTGCTGTTCGCCCAGGTCACGGCCATCACCCTGGTCTTCGTCCTGGTCAACAACGCCAACAACCTCTACGACACCTGGGGCGATCTGCTCGGCACCGACAGCCATGTCGCGGCCGCCAAGGACCTCGGCCCCGACGGCATGGGCGGCCGGCAGATCAAGAACGAGCCTAAGCAGATCCAGAAGTTCCGCCCGGCGGGCGACCCCCGGATGGGCACCGGCGTCCAGATGACCGACCTCCAGGGCCGCATCTCGGGCGTGATGGGCGAGGTGTACGTATGGCTGCCGCCGCAGTACAACGACCCCGCCTACAAGAACACCACGTTCCCGGTGGTCGAGCTGCTGCCCGGCTACCCCGGCTCGTCCAAGGCCTGGTTCGGGTCCCTGCACGTGGCCGAGCAGCTCAGGCCGCTGATGCAGCGCGGCGAGGTCAAGCCGTTCATCCTGGTGGCGCCGCGCACCAACATCCTCACCGGCGCCGACACCGGCTGCGTCAACATCCCCGGCAAGGTCAACGCCGACAGCTGGCTGACCGTCGACGTACGCAAGATGGTCATCGACAACTTCCGGGCCGGCGACAAGCCCGACTCCTGGGCCCTGGCCGGCTACTCGGCGGGCGCCCACTGCGCCGCCAAGCTCGCCCTGTCCCACCCGGACCGCTACCGCGCCGCGGTCGCCATGTCCGGCTACAACGACCCGGCCCTCGAGCGGGACTCCCTCGCCGGCAAGGACCCCCAGCTGCGCATCGCGTCGAATCCGCTGCACATCCTGAAGTCCGCCAACGCCGCCGGCAAGCCGCCCCGCACCGCCCTGTACGTCTCCGGCGCCGCGGGCGACGGCTACCAGGCGGGCCTCGGCCTGCGCCAGCTGGCGAAGCAGCCGACCACCGTGACCGTACGGCAGATCGCGGCGAACGCGGGCGGCCACACCACCGCGGTCTGGCTCCAGCAGGTCCCGGAGATCTTCCGCTGGCTGGGGACGCAGCTGAAGCCATGACGGCCTGACCGCCCGGCGGGGGAGGCCGGACACCGAGGCCGGACACCGAGGCCCGACGCCGAGGCCCGACACCGAGGCCCTACGCCGAAGCCCGACGCCGAGGCCCTACGCCCGAGGCTCTACGCCGGCCGCGTAGCCCCCACGAAGGGCATCTGGTCGATCGGAGCGATGCGCACCGGCGCGCCCGGATGGGGGGCGTGGATCATCTTGCCGTCGCCGATGTAGAGGCCCACATGGCTGATGCCGGTGTAGAAGAACACCAGGTCGCCGGGGGCGAGCTGGGATCTGTCGATACGGGGCCCCGAGTTGATCTGCGTGTAGGTGGTGCGGGGCAGCACGACACCGCCGGACTTCCACGCCGCCTGCGTCAGGCCCGAGCAGTCGTAGGCGGACGGGCCGGTCGCGCCCCACACGTACGGCTTGCCGAGGGCGGAGTAGGCGAACGACACCGCCTGGGCGGCACGGGAGTTGGGGGCCAGCGCCGACGCCGCCGCGGCAGCGGCCGCTCCGGAGCCGGCGGGGATCCCGCCGAGGAGACCGTCACCACGGCCCGCCCCCCGGTCCGCGCGGCCGCCGCCGGAGCCGCTCCCGCCCGCCACCAGGCGCCGCTGCTCCACCGTCAGCCGGTCCAGCAGCTGCTCGGCGGCGTCCAGCTTGCGGACGATGGTCACCCGGTGCTTCCTCAGCCGGGACTCGGTGGACGCCAGCCGCTCCGCGGTGTCCTCGGCCCGCTGCCGGACCTGCCGTACGCTGCCGAGCCGGCGCGCGTAACCGGCCACCGCACTCGCCTGGTGGCTGCCCGCACGCTCCAGCACCGCGGCGCCGTCCAGATAGCGCTGCGGATCCGCGGAGAGCAGCAGCCCCACCGCCGGGTCCACGCCGCCGGCGCGGTACTGGGACGCCGCCAGGGTCCCCAGCTCGGCGCGGGCGGCGTTCAGCTCCTGGGCCCGGCGGGCGGCCTCGTCCTGCAGTCTGCTCAGCTCCTCGCGTGCGGTGTCGGCGGCTTCCCTGGCGCCGTTGTAGTTCTGTGTGGCCACCTCTGCCTCCTGGTACAGCGCGTCGACCCGGTCCTTGACCTGGGCGGGGGTGGGCGGGGGTGCCGCCTGGCCGGTGCCCTCGAAGGCGGTGGCGGTGGCGGCGCCCGCGAGGGCGAGGGTGGCCGCCGTACGGGCGGTGCGCGCACTGCGCGAGCCGCCGCCGGTGAGCAAGGCGAGCGGATGCTGCCTGGGCTTGCGGTGCGAGGCCACGGTGGCCGTCACTTCCTTCCCTTCGGGCCGCGGGCCCGGCGGCGGTCCGCTCCCAGCGAGCCGGCCGCCGCCGTACCTCCCGGCGGGGCGGCCGACAGAACACCCGGCCAGGCCGGGCGTCGGCGGGCTGTCGGCCGCCTGGAGGAGGACGCTAAACCTGGACGTCACGGGGGTGAGTCCGCTTGGCCGGCATTGTTCGCATCCGACCGCGGCCGGTGCGCCGCTGACCACCGCGCCGCCGCCTGCACGCCGGGACGGGTCTGCCGTGACCGAAGCGGCGATTGTGGACGCCCTGCCGCAAAGGCCGTGCTATACGGCGGCTACGATCCAGCACTATGGACGTAGTAATCAATGTCTTCGTCGGCCTGCACATCATCGGCATCGCCTCCCTGCTGGGCGGCTTCCTGACCCAGATGAAGGCGATGAGCGCGGGCACCGCCCGCTTCGTGCCGGCCATGCTGCACGGCGCGCTGACGATGCTCGTCACCGGCATCGTGCTGGTCGGCCTCAACCAGGCCCAGGACGACCCGGTCAACAACATCAAGATCGGCATCAAGATGGCCCTGCTGGTGGTGATCCTGGCGCTGGTCTACGTCAAGCGGGACGACGAGACGGTCGACAAGCCGCTGTTCGGCGCGGTCGGCGCGCTCACCGTCGCCAACATCTTCATCGCCGTGCTCTGGACCTGACGACGGCGCGCACCACGACGGCACACCGTGCGCCCCACGAGGCACACGCCGCGCACCACGACGGCACACCGTGCGCCCCACCAGGCACACGCCGCGCACCACGACGGCACACCGCGCGGTCACCGTGCTCCGGAGAACCGGAACCGGTGGCCGCGCGGTGGCGTGTGGGGGGTGGGCCCGTGGGGGGGGCTCAGGCCGGGCGGACGCTCCCGTAGATCGGCATGTAGTAGATCGACTCCTCCCGGACGTTGGCACCCGGCTTCGGAGCGTGGATCATCTTGCCGCCGCCTATGTACATGCCGACATGGCTGATGTCGTCGTAGAAGAACACCAGGTCACCGGGCTGCAGATCCTTGGTCGCCACCCGCTCGCCGACCTTGACCTGGTCCCAGGTCGTCCGCGGCAGCTCGACCCCCGCCGCCTTCCACGCCGCCTGCGTCAGCCCCGAGCAGTCATAGGAGTTGGGGCCCGTCGCGCCCCAGACGTACGGCTTTCCCATCTGCGCGCGGGCGAACGCAAGGGCCTTCTCGGCCTTCGCGGCGTACGAGTCCCCGGTGGAGCCGCCGTCGCTGGTGCCACCACCGGTCTCGCCGCCGGTCTCACCACCGGCCGAGCCGCCACCGTCCTCCTGCCGCTGACGCTCCCGCTCCCGCTGCTTGCGCGCCTCCTCCTCGGCCTTGCGCTGGGCCTCCGCCTCCCGCCGGCGCTCCAGCTCCGCCAGCCGCGCCTTCTCCTGGGCGGTCAGCCGCGACAGCAGCTGCCGGGCCTCGGCCAGCTTCCCCTGGACCGACGCCTTCGACTCCTTCAGGGAGGCCTGCGACTTCTGCAGCCGCTCCAGACTGCGGCTCGCCTCGGCCCGCTGGTGCGCCGCTGCCGCCGCCTGCTCCTGATAGTCGGTGACCGCCTGCTTCTGCCGACTGGTCAGCCGCTCCATCAGGTGGCTGCGGTCGAAGAACTGCTGCGGATCCTCGGCGAGCATCAGCTGCGCCGTCGGGTTCATACCGCCCGTGCGGTACTGCGCCGAGGCGAAGGTGCCCAGTTCGCGCCGGGAGTCGTTCATCTTCTGCGCGCGCTTGGCGGCGGCGTCGAGCAGATCGTTGACGGTGGCGCTCTGGCGGTCGGCGCGCTCCTTGGCGGCGTTGTACTTCTGGGTGGCCACCTCGGCCTGGCGGTAGAGGCCGTCGACCTTCTGCTTGACCTCTTCGATGGTGGGCCTGGGCGCTCTGGGGGCCGCGTCGGCGGACTGCGAGAGCAGGGTGACCGAGGCGAGTGCGGCGGTGGTGAGCCCGGCCGCCGTACGCCGGCTCCCGGGCGAGATGAGAACGCTGGTGCGCGGCTTGCGATGGGACGCCAAGGCCGGCAACTCCTTCCGTGGACCGCCTACCGGGTTAGCTGTCGGGTTCGGGCGGTGTCGCAGACGGAAGGCTTGCCCTACGGTCCGCGCGTCCGTCGGTGACGGGCGCAGGATCGATTCACCCCGGTGGTGCTGGTGGGTCCCCGGCTCCGGGTGCCTGGCGGCAGGGCCGGACTCGGCGCGGGCTGCCCGTGCGGACGCTGTCGACCGCGGGGTTGCGGGCTGCCTGAGCGAGGACGTTAGCCAACTCGTGTGGCTTCTGTGAAGGCTGATGTTCGATATGCCCGAAACCTTTTCGTGACCTGAATGCGGCGCGGGGAGTGTTGCGGCAGATGTCTGTTTCGGGTAGGCGCGCCGAACGGGGTGGGGCCGGAGTGGACGAGCGGGCCGGAGTGGACCGGAGCGGAGAGGGCCAGAGCGGAACCGGACCGGCCCTCTCCGGACCGGAGAGGACCAGAGAGGGCCGTTCCCGCCCCCGCCCGCCGCCCTGCGAGGCAGTCCCCGCTCCCCCCGAGACGGGCAATCACCCACTCCCCGGCGCGTTGTCAGTGCGGCGGCCTAGACTCGGTGGGCGATGAGCAGCCTCTTTGACGACAGCTTCCTGGCGGACCTCGGCCACAAGGGCGAGGAGGAACCCCCGCCGCCCCCCGAGGACGAGCACGAGCCCGCCCCGGAGGAGATCCCCGCCGACCTCTTCGACGGGAAGTTCGACGCGCCCGTGCACAGGGAGGCGTACTACCGCGACGGCGCCGCCCGCCCGGCCATCGACCCCGCGGCGCTGCTGGAAGGGCTCAACGACGAGCAGAAAGCCGCCGTGGTGCATGCGGGCAGCCCGCTGCTGATCGTCGCCGGCGCCGGCTCCGGCAAGACCAGGGTGCTCACCCACCGCATCGCCCATCTCCTCGCCGAGCGCCACGTCCACCCCGGCCAGATCCTCGCGATCACGTTCACCAACAAGGCCGCCGGTGAGATGAAGGAGCGCGTCGAGGAACTGGTCGGCCCGCGCGCCAACGCCATGTGGGTCTCGACCTTCCACAGCGCCTGCGTGCGCATCCTGCGCCGCGAATCCAAGAGGCTCGGCTTCACCTCCTCCTTCTCGATCTACGACGCTGCCGACTCCAAGCGCCTGATGGCCCTGGTCTGCCGCGACCTCGACCTGGACCCCAAGCGCTTCCCGCCCAAGTCCTTCAGCGCGAAGATCTCCAACCTCAAGAACGAGCTCATCGACGAGGAGACCTTCGCCGGGACGGCAGCCGACGGCTTCGAGAAGACGCTGGCCGAGGCGTACGCGATGTACCAGGCACGGCTGCGCGAGGCCAACGCCCTGGACTTCGACGACATCATCATGACGACGGTCAACCTGCTCCAGGCCTTCCCCGACGTCGCCGAGCACTACCGCCGCCGCTTCCGCCACGTCCTCGTCGACGAGTACCAGGACACCAACCACGCCCAGTACACCCTCGTACGCGAACTGGTCGGCCAGGGAACCGCCGACATCCCTGCCGCCGAGCTGTGCGTCGTCGGCGACGCCGACCAGTCCATCTACGCCTTCCGCGGCGCCACGATCCGCAACATCCTCCAGTTCGAGGAGGACTACCCGGACGCCACGACGATCCTCCTGGAGCAGAACTACCGCTCCAGCCAGACGATCCTGTCCGCCGCCAACGCCGTCATCGAGCGCAACGAGAACCGCCGCCCCAAGAACCTCTGGACGGACGCCGGCGCCGGCCCCAAGATCACCGGCTATGTCGCCGACACCGAGCACGACGAGGCGCAGTTCGTCTCCGACGAGATCGACCGCCTGACCGACGCCGGCGACGCCAAGGCCGGCGACGTCGCCGTCTTCTACCGCACCAACGCCCAGTCCCGTGTCTTCGAAGAGATCTTCATCCGGGTCGGACTGCCCTACAAGGTCGTCGGCGGCGTGCGCTTCTACGAGCGCAAAGAGGTCCGCGACATCCTCGCCTACCTGCGGGTGCTCGCCAACCCCGAAGACACCGTCCCGCTGCGCCGCATCCTGAACGTCCCCAAGCGCGGCATCGGCGAGCGCGCCGAGGCGATGATCGACGCCCTGTCGGCACGCGAGAAGATCACCTTCCCGCAGGCGCTGCGCCGGGTCGATGAGGCGTACGGCATGGCGGCCCGCTCCGCCAACGCCGTCAAGCGCTTCAACGTCCTGATGGAGGAGCTGCGCACGATCGTCGAGTCCGGCGCCGGACCCGCCACGATCCTCGAAGCCGTCCTGGAGCGCACGGGCTACCTCGCCGAACTCCAGGCCTCCACCGACCCCCAGGACGAGACCCGGATCGAGAACCTCCAGGAACTCGCCGCCGTGGCCCTGGAATTCGAGCAGGACCGCGGCGAGGCCGCCGCGGCACCGGAAACGGCCCCGGGAACGGCCCCGGAAGCAGGCCCGGGAACGGCCACGGGAGGCACCCTCTCCGACTTCCTCGAACAGGTCGCGCTGGTCGCCGACTCCGACCAGATCCCCGACGAGGACGAGGAGGGCAGCGGCGTGATCACCCTCATGACGCTGCACACCGCCAAGGGCCTGGAATTCCCCGTCGTGTTCCTGACCGGCATGGAGGACGGCGTCTTCCCGCACATGCGCGCACTGGGCCAGACCAAGGAGCTGGAGGAGGAACGCCGGCTGGCCTACGTCGGCATCACCCGCGCCCGCGAGCGGCTCTACGTCACCCGCTCGACGATGCGCAGCGCCTGGGGCCAGCCGTCGTACAACCCGCCCTCGCGCTTCCTGGAGGAGATCCCGGACGACCACGTCCAGTGGCGGCGCACCGGTCCCGCGACACCGTCGGCGTCCATGGGCGGCCTCTCCTCGCGGAGCGGCAGCGGCAGCGGCAGCGGTGGCGGCTTCGGCGGGGGCGTCGGCGCCACGCTCTCCTCGGCCCGCGCCAAGGGCCCGAGCGGCTTCGCCACCCGACGCGCCAAGGACCGCGAGGTGGTCTCCCTGGCCGTCGGCGACCGCGTCACCCACGACAGCTTCGGCCTCGGCACGGTCGTCGGCGTCAAGGGCAGCGGCGACAACGCCGAGGCCACCATCGACTTCGGCAGCGAAAAGCCCAAGCGCCTCCTCCTGCGCTACGCCCCCGTAGAAAAGCTCTAGCCCCAGTCAGCCACTCGCCCTTGCCACCTCCCATCACAGAGTGCAACAATCAACGGGAATCAATTACACTCCGTAATCGTTGCCGGAGTATAAGGAGGAGGCAGCGGCGGGGCGCAGGGGCAGCCGGACCGATGGCGCGGGGGCGGGGGCGGAGCGACCAGCGCAGCGGGAGATTGAAACGCTGCAGCAGGAGATTGGAACGCCGGGACGCCGGGGACGCGGTAGCCCCATCCAAGCCCAGGGGGATCCCGTCGGACGCACTTCGAAATCCCGGGATCGAACCCCCGGGCGGGCTCAGCCCCCAGGCGGGCTCAGTTCGGGTCGAGCCCGTGGCTGCGCAGCCAGGGCAGCGGGTCTATGGCCGATTCGCCGCCGGGGCGCACCTCGAAGTGCAGATGCGGACCGGTGGAGTTCCCCGAGTTGCCCGAATAGGCAATCGTGTCACCGGCCTTGACCGTCCCGGAGCGAATCCTGGTGCTGCTCAGATGGCAGTACCACGTCTCCGTGCCGTCGGACGCCGTCACGATCGCCATGTTCCCGTAGGCGGAGTTCCACTGCGTGCGAACGCTGCCGTCGGTGGCGGCCAGGACCGGGGTGCCGTAGCTGACCGGGAAGTCG